>JACMMN010000404.1 GCA_014379075.1 Pyrinomonadaceae bacterium
ATTCGGAAATCCGCTGACGTCACCGCCGAGTATGCCCAACCGGCTGCCGCCGGGCGCGTTATATGCTAATGCCGGAAGACCCAGGTTCAAACGCAGCATTTCATGTGCCTGCCCGTCATTGCCGGGACCGCCGATCACGGTAGTGTAGTTAGGCCCCGTAACAGCATTTACCGGTATACCGAATACAAATATCTGCGCCATGTCGTTACGTGGAGCAGGAGGGATATTAATGGGCACGATTGTGCCGTCAAATGTACCGTAAGTTTCCAGGGCGATCTCAATGAGCTTTGGTAATTCGGGGTCCAGTACGGCATTGACCACAGGGGTGACCGTATAGTCCAATTGCGGCGGAAGAGAGTTGAATGCGTCCTTCAGGCCAAGTGGAACGACAACTTCATTTACAAGAGGATTGCCGAGCCGCGAGATCTGCTGCCAAGCCCCTTCACTGGTACGCGTTCCGTCAGACTGAATTACTCGGGTCGTGCGACGGCTAGCCGTTGAAAAAACTCCGATGACAGCATCATCCGCCGTTGAACTAGCGGGAACCGCGCGAGTCCGCGTTACATCCGAGATCGGCACTTCGATCCCTATCGTGCTGACATTGGCGGTTCTAAGGGAGTCAACGCCCCCGGTTGTCGAAAGTGAGCGATAATTGATTACGTCAAAAACGCCTAGATCAAGAAAAAACCCTTCGTCCCTCTGGCCGGCGAAAACCTTTCCGCCACCAGGCAGGCCGTAAATCGCCGGCTGAGCGAGGCTCGCCTCATAATCCGGAGTGGTACGAGGGCCGATGTTCGACGGCGGTGTTCGAAGTCCGGCAGCAATCAGCCTGCCTCTTCGTCCGGAAGTCCGATCAATTCGCCGCACCGTATAGGTTTGCGGCATATTGTAGTCCGGGTCGGTCAGGGAAGTGATTCGGCCATCGGCATTGACAGCATTCATTCCCAAAACCGTGTTTGAGTTGACCGTCCGCGTTGTGAATTGGAACTGATAGGTAATATCTTCAACTCCATCGCCTGTGTTGTCGATTTTGATCTCATACATTACAGTGTCGTCAAAACGGAAAAACTGCGGACCGTCCGACGGTCCCTGAAGGGGAATAAAATTCGCCAGAATCGTGACAAAACCGTCACGTCCTGTCTCAGTACTGCGAAAAGCATACACGTCCGTATTATCGGCGTATCTGTCCATACTGATGAGCGGAGCTTCAGCGTGGCTCGAAGCAATCATCGGAATCGCCGACATCGAGAATATAAGAGCTAATCCGGTCAAGCTTTTGCCGATTGCCCTAAATTGTTTCTTCATTATCTTTTTCTCCTATTACTTTAGAGGTCGCCGACCTGCGATCTGGGTCCGAGTCCCTTGGTTCCCGTTTGAAGATCGGCTTCCCGAATTGGCTTAGTGGGTGTCGTAATTCGCCACAGGCATATCGCCATTTAAGCCGAATGCTTCCGACACAAGGACGCCGTTCGTGCTTCGGCGCCAGCGGAAGATACCGCCGGACTGGTTCCAAACCGAAACGTCCGTCTTGCCATCGCCGTCATAGTCGCCCTGCGTCGTAAGGTCCGGCTTCTCGCCTAGCTCCTGAGTTATCAAGCTGAAATTTGAGCTTCCCAGGATGTACCAGGTATAGACAGTTCCAGCTCTTACCGCGGTGAAATCGGTCTTGCCGTCGCCGTCATAATCGCCTGGCGTGACGAGATCGGATCCAAATCCCCACTGAACTTCGGCGTAACCGGCCGAGCTTTGCAGCAGGTAGAATTTGGCCAGTTCGCTTCCGGTCCCACGCCGTACGGCGATATCGAAACTTCCGTCGCCATCATAATCGCCCGGAGCCACGATGTCGGTATCGAATCCGAACTGCACAACCCGTATCATGCTTTTCGAGAAGTTCGCGATGTACCAGGTCATAAGGCCTCCGCTTCGGCGAACAACTCCCAGGTCAGTTGTTCCATCGCCGTCGAAATCTCGGGCAACGGGTTCATCGCCGGGCAATCCCCATTGCTGAGTCCGGATAGTGTTGTCGGAACTCGCGATCACGTAAAAAGTCCCGTTCGTCTCGCGCCACACGGCAAGATCGGTCTTGCTGTCGCCGTCATAATCGCCTGGAGTGATGGTGTCGCCGGGAAGTCCCCATTGCTGTTGAATAAAGCCCAAATCCGAGCTTCGAAGCGCGTACCAGGTGCTATTTGCAATGCGAAAAACCGACTTGTCCGTTCGGCCGTCGCCATCAAAATCGACATTTGCCGATGCGGACGCAGTGCTGCGGGCAATTGCAATGTCGCGTATCAGCGGGCCGCCGATGGGGCCTATCAGTGTCGCAGCACCGGTCACAAGATTGATCCTGTAAAGCGAAGAACTGGTTGCCCCCGTAATCTGTAGAGCGGCCAGGGCTGTATTGTTGCCGGGAGCAATATCAAAGCCCGCTTCCCCGGTAATATTCACGCCTAGCGCTCCTACAGTATTAAGAGTTCCCGCATTCGGCGGATTCTGCGTCGTCAGAATATCAAGATTTGAGTCCAGGTTGTAAAGAGTTGTCGCCGTCGCTCCGCTGAAGCTGTTGATATAACCCGATGCAACAATATTAGGATTTTGTGCCGCATTCGGATCACCTGCCGCATACGCTATAGTTCCGTCGGTAGCCGTCAGTGTGCCGTCATTCGGATTAAGCCGCAGATTTTGGTCCAAATCGGATGTAACTCTAATGCGATCCGGAACCGGATTAAAGTCGAAACCGAAATTTGTACCGCTCAGTGTGAACGCTCCGGCCGTGCCGACTTGCGTCGCGACAGCGGTCGATGTGTCGATGCGATAGATCCGGCTGCTGCTTCCAAGGCCAAACAGCAATCCCGTCGCCGGTCGAAAATCTATGCCTAGAATATTCTCGCCGCCCTGGAGGCCTGTTATCGGCAGCGTGCTGAGTATCGTGTTCGCCCTGGCGCTGTTAAAACGCACAAGGTTATTTGTTGTGGTGACCCCGTAAACCGAGAAGTTCGATGTTTGTGCGTTGATCGTGCCCGTTACCAGCATCGACGCAAACAAGAAAAGCACGGTGCACAAACCATGCCGAATAGAAAAGTTCTTCATATTTACCCTCCTTAAAGTAGACGCCGGATTGTCAGCCCGCCGAGCGAAACCGGGGTTTCGCATAGTGATTTTCTGGCTTATCGCCTAAATAATTTCGTTACAGAAACGAAAATGAATGAGTCGTTTGATCGGTCCAAAAGCTCGCAAAGTATTCGTGATACTCAATAATTCGGCGATTTTTGTAATTCGGATTCGCATGTAAAAAGATTTTCAAAGTTTTCGTTTCCGCGTAGCTGCCATTTTGTCGAAAGCTGTCTATCCGCAGACAAGAATCTGCCGAAAAGTGCGAATCCAGCCTGCTTTTGATAATGTATTTGTTTGGATTCGTTATTGACGCACCTTATGGACCCGAATTTAATACGAAATTTTTCTATCATCGCGCATATCGACCATGGCAAATCAACGCTTGCCGACCGGATTTTGCAGCTAACCGGTGCGGTTGCGGACCGCGATATGGAGGCTCAGCTTCTGGACGACATGGATCTCGAACGCGAGCGCGGCATTACCATTAAGGCCCATGCGGTCCGGCTCGATTACAAAGCAAAGGACGGAAAAAATTACATTCTGAATTTGATCGACACGCCCGGACACGTCGATTTTTCGTATGAAGTCTCGCGTTCGCTGTCCGCGTGCGAAGGTGCATTGCTTATCGTCGACGCATCGCAGGGCGTCGAGGCCCAAACACTGGCGAATACTTACCTTGCGATTGCCAACAATCTCGAACTTATTCCCGTTCTCAACAAGATCGATCAGCCCTCGGCGGAACCCGACAGGATAAAAGAACAGATCGAAAATATTATAGGAATCGATGCGAGCGAAGCGGTTTTGACCAGTGCGAAAACGGGTGTCGGCGTTCCCGATATTCTCGAAGCTATTGTCGCCAAAGTTCCCGCTCCGCAAGGCGATTCGAACGCTCCGCTCAAGGCTTTGATCTTCGATTCGTGGTACGACAGCTATCGCGGCGTGATCGTTCTTTTCCGCATCTTCCAGGGCACAATTAAAAAGGGAACGAAGATAAAGTTCTTTAATACGGGCCGTGAATATTTAGTGGAAACGGTTGGGGTCAACAAGCCGCGCCCGACTCTGATAAACGAACTCGGAGCGGGCGAAGTCGGTTTCATGACCGCCTCGATTAAAACCGTGGCCGACGTTGAGATCGGCGATACGGTTACGGATGCGGCACGTCCTGTTGCCGAGCCGCTTCCCGGTTTCGAGGAAATAAGGCCGCTGGTGTTCGCGGGCCTTTATCCCATCGATGCTGTCCAATATGAAGATCTGCGCGACGCGATGGACAAGCTGCGTCTTAACGATTCGTCGTTTTTCTACGAGCCTGAATCTTCCACCGCACTAGGCTTCGGTTTCCGCTGCGGGTTTCTCGGATTGCTCCATATGGAGATCATCCAGGAACGCCTCGAGCGCGAATTTAACCTCGAATTGATAACCACCGCACCCGGCGTACGTTACCGCGTAACGACGACTGACGGCGAGGTTGCCGAGATCGATTCGCCCTCAAAAATGCCTGACACCGCCCGCATCACAAAGATCGAAGAGCCGTTCATCGAAGCCACTATTTTGACGAACGATACGTTCCTCGGCGGAATTCTCCCGCTGCTCGACGAGAAACGCGGCGTCCAGAAAAAATTCGAATACATAACCGAAAACCGCGTGATGCTGGTTTACGAACTGCCGCTGAATGAGATCGTCCTCGATTTTTACGACCGCCTCAAATCCGTTTCGAAAGGCTATGCATCGCTCGATTATCATCTGTCCGGCTACAAGGAAAGCAAGCTGGTAAAGCTCGACGTGCTTGTTTCCGGCGAACCGGTCGATGCCCTTTCGCTGATAATGCACTCCGACACCGCCACGTCAAAAGGCCGTCTTTTAGTCACGAAAATGAAGGAGCTTATCCCGCGGCAGATGTTCGAGGTCGCCATCCAGGCGGCAATCGGAAACAAGGTCATCGCCCGCGAAACCGTCAAAGCGATGGGCAAAAACGTCATCGCCAAATGCTACGGCGGCGATATTTCCCGCAAACGCAAGCTGCTCGAAAAACAAAAAGAAGGCAAAAAGCGGATGAAAAAAGTCGGCCGCGTCGAGATCCCGCAGGAAGCTTTTCTGGCCGTTTTAAAAGTCAACGAGAGCTGAGCATATCAAAATGGTCCGTGACCACTTTTGTATTTTGATGTGTTTTGTTCATAGCCGCTTATCTTCGATGATTGGCCGAAGGCCGAATATGCCTGAACGCCGATCAGAAAACCAAATATAATGAGCCAAAGTGTGGTGGATGATATCTTTTTCATGATTGCTGCTCCGTCTAAATATTTCGAGGCAAAAGCGCCTTCGAATATTAACGCGGAGAAATTATTGAAAAAGTGTCATTGGCGGTTCTGATCCGTTTCGCGAACGAATTCGTCGACTTTCGTTTCAACCATGTTCCTGATCTCCATTAAAGATTCCTCGGATTTGGCCTCGAACCTGAGAACGAGAATCGCCTGCGTATTCGATGCCCTCACCAAACCCCAGCCGTTTTCGAACTTTATCCGGGCGCCGTCGATCGTAATTACTTCGTGATTACGGGCGAAATGATCGGCTATCTTTTGCACCACGGCAAACTTGGTTTCGTCCGGACAATCGGTGCGAAGCTCGGGCGTCGAAAATGTTTCCGGGATGCCTGCGAAAAGTTCCGACAGTTTTTTGTCCGTTTTCGAGAGAATTTCCAGCACTCTCGCGCCGGCGTATGTCGCATCGTCAAAGCCGTAAAAACGGTCGGCAAAGAATATGTGGCCGCTCATCTCACCGGCGAGAGCGGCTCCCGTTTCCTTCATTTTCGCTTTAATTATCGAATGCCCGGGCTTCCACATTATTGCCTTGCCGCCGAACTTCTCTATATCGTCGTACAGATTTTGCGAGCATTTAACTTCCGCGATTATCGTCGCTCCGGGGTTTTCGGCGAGAATCTTGCGCGAAAACAATATCATCAGTTCATCACCCCATATTATCCGCCCGTTTTCATCGACGACCCCGACCCGGTCGCCGTCGCCGTCAAATGCTATTCCGAGATCGGCGTTGTTATCCAAAACAGCTTTGATCATATCCTGCAAATTTTCGGTAACCGTCGGATCTGCATGATGATTGGGAAAATTGGAATCGGGTTCGGTGAAAAGTTCGATCAGCTCGACACCGAGCTCTTTATAGATCGGCACAGCCGTGACGCCGCCCATTCCGTTTCCGCCGTCGATGACGACCTTTAGCCGCCGTTCGCCGAGATCTATTTTCGAAATTATGTCGCGCTTGTAATCCGCCAGGACCTCGATCGTTTCGACGGTCCCGGAACCGGCGGGAAACTCGCCGGCGAGTGCTATTTCTTTAATTTCCTGGATCTGCGAACCGAAAAGCGTCGATTTTCCGAGACAGATCTTAAAACCGTTGTGGTCCGGCGGATTGTGCGAACCGGTGATCATCACGCCTCCGTCGACGTCTTTGGTAAAAACCGTGTGGTAAAGAACTGGCGTCGGCACCATGCCGATCAGCAGTACATCGCATCCGGTTTCGTTAAAGCCTTTTGTCAATAGATCACAAAAAACAGGCGAGCTTTTGCGGGCGTCGTAACCGATAGCGATGCGTTTCGCTCCGTTTTGATGAAAAAACGTGCCGATCGCCTTCGCGAGCAGCTTCACCGTTTCTTCCGTCAATTGTTCATCAACGATCCCGCGAATGTCATATTCCCGAAAAATATTTTGATTCATTAGAAGACTGATTTTCACGCAAAGCCGCGAAGGACGCAAAGTGCAGGGCAGCTTTTAAGAAATCGGGATACGTCCGAATTAATGCGAGCCGTGTCGTAAAGCCGTATTTTTGCTATACTCCAGAGTTACATTTAGGCAACAGACAGGCGCTGAACCGCATCGAAAAAAGTGCGTCTGAGATATAAAATCAACATAAAGTTCTATGAGAGTTTTTCTTAAATTAGTCTATTTTCCGGCCACTATAATTGCAGCGCTATTTTGCGTTGCGGAGATTTCGGCGCAGACGCCCGTTCCCACACCAACGCCGGACGACGTCGGCGGCCAGATAAAGACATTCGAAGTCCGGCTCCCGGTTACCGTAACACAGAAGAAGGCGTTAGTTTCGGGTTTGGGCCGTGCTGACTTTACCGTGTTGGAAGACGGCGTGCAGCAGGAAGTTACCTTTTTCACGTCCGAAAAATCAAACCCGCCGGTTTTTGTCGGCGTATTGATGGATACTTCGCCGTCGACTGCCGGAAAAATGCTGTTTTCAAAGGAAGCCGCTAAAAATTTCATCTATACCGTCACGCGTTTGCGCAAAGACAAAGCCGCTTTTATGACGTTCGATAACGAGATCGTGCTGCGGCAGGATTTCACGGACAAGCTCGATCTGCTGGACAACGCCGTGGATAAGATCAAAAAAACCGGTTCGCAAACGGCGCTATATGACGCGATCTGGCAGTTTTCTGATGAAAAACTCCGCAATGTGCCCGGCCGGCGTGTGATCGTTCTTATCACTGACGGCGACGATACGTTCAGCCGTGCGGAACTGAAGGACGCGATCGATATTGCACAGCGTACGGAAACGACCATTTTCGGCATCTCTACAAAGGCCGGTTTTCTGGGCAGCGTACCCGGTGTCGAGGCCGGGACCGTCAAGGACAAGGGCGATAAATACCTGACGCAGCTATGTGAACGGACCGGCGGCGAAGCTTTTTTTACCGGCAGCATGATCGATCTGGAAAAAGCGTTTAAGAGGATCTCTGAGGAATTGCGCGGGCAATACATAATTACGTACCGCCCGGCAAATCAGAATTATGACGGCACGGAACGGAAGATCGAGGTTCGGTTAACCGACAATGAAAAAGCGGATAAGTATAAGATCCGCTCTAAATCGAGCTATCGGGCAGTCCGCGACAGTTTGAAATAAAAACTCTGATTTGAAGCTTGAGCTTGAACTCGGAGTTTGGGAAGTAAAATGTTAAGTATAAAAAGTTTGTTTGTTATTTCCTTCGCATTCCTTTTTGCCGGAATTTCGCTTTACGGTTTGAATCAGACGAGCGCCCAGCAGGCCGTGCCGCAAACTGCTTCTCCGACACCGACGCCAACCCCGACAATTGATGAAGAAGAAGGCGTAATTAAGGTCGAAACCGAAGGTGTAAACGTCCTTTTTACAGCCCAGGACAAGGACCGTCGGCTTTTGCTTAATCTTAAACCCGAGGACATACGAATCTTTGAAAACGGCCAACTACAGCAAATTTCCGGGTTTTCTAAACAGATAGACCTGCCCTTAAGTCTGGCGATTTTGATCGATACCAGCATTTCTCAGCAACGGACGCTTCCTGAAGAAAAGGCCGCGGCAATCTCCTTTCTCGAAGCTGTAATAAGGCCCGCGAAGGATGAAGTGTCGGTCGTTTCATTCACGGGCGAGACAACGCTCGAGCAAGGAATGACAAACAATATGACGAGGCTGCGCCGGGCGATCGACAAGGTTGAGTTCGTACCGCCGTCGGGCTACATCGGCGGAGGCGTTATGGCCGGAGGAACGCCTCCGATCTCCGGAAGAAATCAAACGACACAGGGCTCGACCGCCATTTGGGATGCGATCTGGGTAACGTCCGAAGAAGTTCTCGGCCCGGCACCCGAAAAGACACGACGCGCCATAATTTTGCTGTCTGACGGTGTTAACACGTTTGGTCAAAAGAAGTTGGACGATGCCGTGCAGGCCGCTCAAAAATCGGAGGCGGTTATTTATTGCATTGGCATCGGCGACGAATTTTACGGCGGCGTGGATAAGGGCGTTCTAAATAAGATCTCCGAGCGAACCGGCGGACGGGCATATTTTCCGCGCGACGAAAATGAACTTCGTCAAGCTTTCAAGCAGATCCAGGAAGAAATGCGTTCGCAATATTTGCTTGCTTATGAGCCTGCCAATCAAGCGCTGGATGGATCGTACCGCAAGATAGAAGTTCAGCTAGTGAACCCCGAACTTCAGAAGCAAAAAGTGAAAATAACTCACCGGCAGGGATATTTTTCCAAGACCGCTGTCAAGAAATAACCATCAGCTTTTATTACCTCTTTGCCGGGCCAATAGACTAAGTTTTTTGCGGCTCTTCTTGGGTTCCAAAACGGTTTCTAGTTTCCATTCGACATCCGCAAAATGATCGTTGGCCTTTATCAGCAGCCAGTTCTTTTCGTCGTTCGCCAGACGAACCAAGGCAAATTCGCCACGAAGTTTCAGCCCGTAAAATGTGAAAACAATTTTGCCGTTTCGCATCTGCTCTTCCGGGTCTGACGCTGTTTCATACTTTCCATCATCCCAGATCCGCACCTCGCCGGCGCCATATTTACCCGGAGGAATTGTTCCTTCGAACGATCCGTATTCGATCGAATGATCTCCCACGGCAACCGCAAGGCGCTTGACCGACGGATCTCTGGACGGCCCTTTCGGAACCGCCCAGGATCTATATACCACACCCATCTCGAGACGCAGGTCCCAATGCAGGTTGGTCGCGTGATGCTCGTGAATGACAAAACGCTTTCGCATTCCTCCATTGTAAAAGATAGCGGCCGGAGCGGAAAGTTTAACCGGGATCATTAAGCCACCACTGATTTCCCCATTCGTCCGTAAAGCCCGCAGCCCGGCCGTATCCTCGGTCTCCGGGTTCCTGCGTGCCGGTGCCGCCGTGTTCGATGCCGAGAGCATACAATTCGTCTACCTTGTCGGTCACTACAAAAACTGCACACGGGAACGGTTTCCATTCGCCGCCTGATTGGCCGAACATTATTGTTCCGCCGTTGATGCTGTATTCGGCATGTGTCACCGAACCGTCCTCGGCCGGAACCGTCAATATCTCTTTCGCGTCGAAAACTTTTTTTATAAATTCGATGAAATCGCCGGCGCTCGGCACGACGAAATAGGGCATTACCGGTGAATAGTGCGAAGGTACATTCATTGAGCTCCTCCTTTTCCGTTAACAGACGTTATCCACCAGACGTTTCCGAAGGGATCGGTAACGCCGCAGCTTCGGCCGTAATCCTGATCGGCCGGCTCCATTATTTTCACGGCTCCCTCGAAAACAGCCGTTTGATAAGTTTTATCCGCATCCTCGACATAAACGAACATATTGCCCGTCGCCGGTCCCCATTCGCCGCGGCTGTTCGAAAACATTATCGTGCTGCCGCCGATATTTATCTCACA
>JACMMN010000405.1 GCA_014379075.1 Pyrinomonadaceae bacterium
CTAAATGCCGGAAGGTTTGAGCCGGCACTGCCTCGGGCGATGGATTTTAACTTGTGGTTGAAGATGTCGCATCAAGGTTCGCGTTTAGGATATCAGAAAAAAATTTTGCTCAAATACCGGGTTCGTCTTGACAGCATTTCGGGTGATTCGATTCAACGCATCCAGCGAGAACTCGATTCTTTCGACCGCATTGTCGAAATGATCGAACTTAACCACGAACAAGAGGAAATCGTCGAGAACCAACGGGAAAGACTCCTGGCCGATATGGAAGTTGAAAGGGGCAAATCGTTTCTGCTACAGGAAGATTTTGCGGCCTCACAAAAGGCCTTTGAAAAGGCCAACGAGTATCGAAGATCCAAGTATCTGTATTTGATCATCAGTTTAATGAAGGTCGCTCCGCGTTTGCTGCTGAGAGTTTACAGGGGACGCCGCAAACATGAGATAGTTTTCATCCCGGTAGCGGAGAAAAAAACCGAGCCTGAAATATAGAACCAGCAATGTAATTTGAGAGCGTCGCAAGAAATATATCCGCACTAAACCCAAATCGGTCCTATAATAACCTTGGAAAATCCGGAAATTGGAAATTTATCGCTTAGAAAGCAAGGCGCGTGGCTTTTGTTCGCAAAGGTCGTCGGCTTTGGCTTTACATTCCTTCTGCCGCTTTTGATCGTCCGCTTTTTGAGTCAGGAAAATGTAGGCATCTACCGCCAGGCTTTCCAGGTAATCGTAAATGCTACCGCTGTCCTGCCGCTCGGATTCAGCATGAGCGCCTATTACTTCCTATCCCGCAGTACCGGGTTGAGGCGGGCGTCCACGGTTTTTAATATTCTCATCTTCAACTTTGCGGTAGGCGGCATCGCTTGTCTGACCCTTTTTTTATTTCCGCAATTGATCGGAAATATATTTCAAAGTGAGGAAATGACCCGGCTTGCTCCGTTGATAGGCCTGGTAATATGGCTGTCTATCTTTTCGTCGTTTTTAGAAACTATCGGCGTGGCGAATCAGGAAACACTTCTGTCAACTGCCTTTATCATTCTCGCGCAATTTACGAAAACGGTATTTATGGTAAGCGCGGTGATGATCTTCGCGACCGTCGAAGCTTTTATTTATGCGGCGCTGATTCAGGGCGCTTTGCAGACGTTGGTGCTTATCGTATATCTCAAGTCGCGATTCCCGGCATTTTGGAGAGCTTTCGATCCCGGATTTTTTCGTGAACATCTGATTTATGCTCTGCCGTTGGGATTGGCGGCTTTGCTTTGGACGCTCCAAACGGATATTCACAATTATTTCGTCGGTTACCGTTTCACCCCGGCCGAATACGCAATTTACGCCTATGGCTGTTTTCAGTTGCCGTTGATCTCGATGATTTCAGAATCGGTAACGTCGGTTCTGATTCCGCGTATGAGTCAATTGCAGGCGCGAAACGATAAGCGGGAGATGCTTCGTTTGACCGGACAGTCGATGCAGAAACTCGCGTTTTTCTTTTTTCCGATATACATTTTTCTGGTCATTACGGCCGAGACTTTCGTCACGACTCTTTTTTCGAAGAATTATGCTGCGAGCACTCCGATCTTTCTGATAAATCTGACACTCCTGCCTTTCTACGTTTGGATAAACGATCCGATCGTGCGCGCATTTAAGGAACTTGGCAGGTTTTACTTATTCCTGCAGATGTTTTTAGTTGGAGCGCTGATCGCAGCCCTCTATTTTGGGATTCAGTATTTCGACTTGCGCGGCATGATAACCATCGTGGTTATCGCTACCTTGACCGGCAAACTTATAACTACGACTGTGATCGTGCGAAAACTGGAAGTTAAACTTTCGGACCTGCATTTCCTCAAGCCCGTCGGCCAAACTGCAATCTCAGCCATCGCAGCAGGAATTGTAACGGTTTTGTTTTATTGGCAGCTCCATGACAGGATCGCCGCTTTCGGCTCGAATTTAGCGAAAGGAGTAATAGGTTTTACGAAGACCAGCGTTGTTGATTTTGTTTCAGGGGTTTTGATATTGACAGCCTGCTTCCTGGTCTTCACGCCGATCTATCTTATTACCGCAAACTATTTTGGGATAATCGACGATGACGAAAAGAAAATGTTTAGTAACTTGATCGGCCGGATCTTTCGAAGCGGAAACCCAGAAAAACAAGCGAAAATATCGTCCGTATTATAGTCTCTCCAGTTGAAGCAGGTGTATCGCTTGGGAACTGAAATCAGTCAATGCCGGGCCGTAAGTTTTGTCAAAAATTCCTCTCATGGTGCGAGACACTAGGAATTTGCGGTCAATGAGATTTTGGTTTCGTCTGGTTAACGAATACTTTAAGATATCGCGACTGAATCTCCTGAAACCAGCATTTTCCAAATTCAGCGGTGAATCGGTGTTCTCGTATGGAATATGCGCGTAGTCGGGATAGGCAAAAGCAATCGTTTTCGTATGAAACTGTCTGTCCACAAGGATATCGGCGGGCAAAGAAGTAAGGAAATTGAATACATCCCTATCGAGAAACGGCGTTACCACATCCGCCGAGCTTCCCAATAGCCGGAAAGGACACGGGGCTATACACCGGCGCGTTCTATTCCAGAAAAAGAACGAGTCAACAGGATTCGCCTGATCTGCGTGACGAATAAGTTCCTTTATCAAATAGTTTATGGCCCTTTCACGACTAAATCGCTGATAAAGGTCCTTCGTTAAAAGTGCCGGGATGTAGCCTTCAGGGTTGAATATCTTATCTGCCAATTCTTCGAATTTACCCTGTTCGTATAAGTCGATCCTTTCTTTCGTCAGAAACAGTCCGGAGGAAAGCACCCCGCCCGCAATGCCGTCATAAACCATTACCCGATCGCCGAACGCAGTTTGCGAAAGTTCGTCTATAAATGTCCCCAACGCTAAAAACCATCCGTTTTCATAAGAAACGAAACCGGTGAGTTTGTTTTTACGGGTCTCGTTACTAAAACGGGAGCCTTGTTGCTGTATAGAATTATGTTTCAGGTCAAGGGTTTCGCAAATTTGTCGGGCGATGTTTAGATCATCGTTCGGACGAGGCGGGGGGTGGACCATCGTCAAACAGGCTTCAGGCATTTTCCCGGCCTTGCGGAGCGCGAATAAAATATGCCTCGAATCGCGTCCGGCACTCAATGGAACATAAAACTTTTCTGCGTCATGCAGGGTTTTTTCGATCGATTTTTGAAAAAGTTCGGCGTAGGTCTCGATCGCTTCCCGATATGAAATGGTAATTGCTTTGCTTTCAATAATCCCTTGCGAACTTATCTTTAATGAGCCTCTTTGCCATGTTAAAACGCTTCCGGGCGGTAAGGCATTGATCGAATTAAACAACGTGTCCTCGCCGATAAGCCAGCCGAGCCGCAGAAAAACGGCGAACGCGTCATCGTTAAAATCACGATTGCCGGTGAACTCCAAGATTTTATCGAGCGAAGGAGAAATGGCGAATTTACCACCTTCGCGAAAATAAAAGAGCGGTTGAAAGCCGAACTGATCGTTCGAAACCGTCAATTTTTCACCGTCCCAATTCCAATCCGCAAAAACATGGCCAAGTTTGTTTCCAAGCGAAACCTGGAAATCACCTTTTATTTCTATTTCATTTCTGGATACTTTCGCAAAGAAGAATTTTTCCATATATTTCTAATAAAATTGTTTGGTCCTTAAACCTTGCTCGTCGTGATATCCTATAAATATAAGTTTAATTACCGACTTGAGAAGGTTTTCCAGCGGGACTATTTTTGCCGATCTGCCCAAAAGTGTGAAAGTTCGGTGCCATTGCTTATATTCTAACTTGTCCGCTGGAATTCGAATTTCCCGAATTGTAAGTTTTTTGCGCAAATTGATATAGATGTGTGGAATCGCCGGATTTATCTCAAAAAATAAAGTTGCGCCGGTCGGTGAGCGGGAAGAGCTTCTTGACCGGATGTGCAAAACGATCGTTCACCGAGGGCCTGATGAACAGGGAACCATTGTTAGGGACCGTGCAGCTCTCGGAATGCGCCGGCTTTCCATCATAGATCTAAAAAGCGGCCAGCAGCCCATTTTTGATTGTTCCGGCAATCTGGCGATAGTTTTCAACGGTGAAATTTACAATTTTCGAGAACTGAAAAATGATCTTGAACAGAAAGGACATCGATTCAAAACCAATTCTGACACTGAAACGATCGTTCACGCATACGAAGAATATGGAGCGGATTGCGTTCAGCATTTGCGCGGGATGTTTGCCTTTGCAATTTACGATTTCGAACAGGAAAGTTTGTTTCTCGCCCGCGACAGAGTCGGCAAAAAACCCCTTTTTTACAGCTTGACCGATCGGGGAAATTTCGTTTTCGGGTCGGAAATTAAGGTATTGATCGAGCATGGTGAGATCTCGCGCGAAATTGATTTTTCTGCGTTGGATTCGTATTTGACATTCGGTTACGTGCCCGAAGATTTCTGCATGTTTAAGGGTGTTAGAAAACTCGCGCCCGGGGAGATCTTGTTGTTCAAGAAAGACGAGATCACGACCCGAAAATATTGGGATTTCGATTATTCTGGAGCATCCGAGATCAAAACGGAAGGTGAATACATTGAAATTTTGCGGCAAAAAATTAGAGAAGCCGTGGAGCTCCGTTTAATTTCGGATGTTCCGCTCGGAGCATTTTTGAGCGGCGGCGTCGACTCTTCTTCAGTTGTCGGCATTATGTCGCAAGTTTCCGACACTCCAGTCAAAACTTTCTCCATCGGATTTAAC
>JACMMN010000406.1 GCA_014379075.1 Pyrinomonadaceae bacterium
AAAAAATGGAAACCCGGATGAAATTTGTGGGATTTCTCCATATTAACGGAGTAAATCCTCATCTTTCTTAAACCAGAAATACAAAGGAGTAAATTAATGCGAAAGAGTTTTACATTCATTTCAATGACGCTGACGATCTTATTTTGTCTGTTTGCTGTTGCACTCGGACAAGAAACGACGGGCAATTTAGAAGGAACGCTGAAAGATTCGGCGGGAGCGGTAGTTCCCAATGTATCGGTCACGATCAGCACCGCCGCAAGCCGGGCGGGTCAAGGTTTCAATCGTACCGTAACCGCTGATGAAAGCGGCTTTTTCCGCGTGCTGCAGATCCCGCCGGGGAATTATATTGTCAGCACGGCAGCGGCCGGTGGTTTCGGAGAATATAAAAACGAAACGGTACAAATCAGCCTGGGAAAAACGACCCAATTAAACATCGAATTGGGAGTGGCCGGATCGGTAAATACCGTCGATGTGGCGGTTTCCGACCAGCCGGTTGACACCACTGGCAGTGAGATATCCACGAGTTTAACTGCGCAAAAGATCGATCTGCTGCCCAAGGGTGTTGATTTTACCACCGCCCTGAAAGCGGTTCCCGGCACCAGGCCCGATCCGATCGCGGGCGGATTTACGGTTGACGGCGCCACGAATTCTGAAAACAGTTTTATTATCGACGGACAGGAGGTAACGAACTACCGAATGGCCGGAATCAACGCCAACAACATGGTTCCGTTCCCGATTGTTCAGGAACTTCAGGTAAAATCGAGCGGTTTCGAGGCCGAATACGGCGGCGCGACCGGCGGAGTAATAAATGTCGTGACAAAAGGTGGTAATAACGAATATCGCGGCGAAGTCGGGATGCAGTTTAATACTTCCAAATTTAACGGCGATCCTCGTCCCACCCTCCTACGTTTCACAAACGGTTTGTCGGGCGCGGCGTTCCGCCAGTCCACCGAACTTTTTAACGCACCCAAGGCCGCTTCCTTAAATTTCTTCCCAACCGTCAATCTGAGCGGCCCGATCATTAAAGACAGGCTATGGTTCTTCGGCAGCTATTCGCCGCAGATTCTGGAGACGACGGTCGATACTACGTTCTATACAAATCAGCCGGCAGCGACCAGAACGGTCGTTTCAACGGACACATACCGGCAAAAGGTAATCCAACAATACGCTTTCGGAAGATTGGACGCACAGCCTATCGATAAGCTTCGCCTGTCCGGCACTTATCTCTGGAATCCCGTAATAACCGAAGGACTGCTTCCATTCGGCACAGCAAGTTTCGGAGGTTCCGATCCAGCCGTAGACTTCGGCGGGAACATCGGCCTGCTAAGCGGCAGTGATTTGAGAAAACTGCAGGGCGGCCGGAATAACGCGAACAACGTAACCGGACAGGCCGTTTATACGATCCTGGACAATCTTGTCGCCACATTCCGCTTCAGCCGGGGTTTTCTAAACGAGAAAGCAAATAACTACTTTGTGCCGACCGGAAATCAATACGTTTGCACAAACGGCGGCGGTTCGACGACCGTACCCGGTGCGTGCGCTCCAAACTTCACCTCGCCTAATACGACCATCAACCTTAAAGACGTTTCCGTTCGCACCACTTATGAGGGCGATGCAACAGTTCTATTCGATCTCGGCGGGAGACACCAATTGAAAGGCGGCTACTCGCGTTCAACGATCTTCAATGATCAAGCCGCAGGTTTTTCGCAAACCATAATCCTCTGCTATGGGGACTTTCGGATCAATAACATTTGCGGCGGCAGCAATGTGCAAAGCAGCAGTGCGACGCCCGACCCGAACGCGATCGGCGGCGGGGTTCTTAGGCGTTTCGGACAAATTGCCGAAGGAAGCAACCTAAACCAATCGATCTATGTCCAGGATAAATACCAGCCTTTCCGGCGGTTGACACTTAATCTTGGAATTCGGATCGAAAAAGAGGATATTCCCTCGTTCAATGAATTTCCTGCTTCCTTCAGCTTTGGTTACGGCGATAAGGTCGCTCCGCGTCTGGGTGTTGCTTACGATCTTTTTGGCGACGGCAAAAACAAGATCTTCGGCAGCTACGGGAAATTCTTCGACCGTTTAAAATTCCGCCTGGCGCAAGGCTCGTTCGGCGGCGACTTTTTCCGGGACGATTATTTCGACATTATGCCGAACAGCGGGCCGTACACCAATTTTACAACGGCAAGCATTGTAGGTAATTTTACCGACCCGATCGGCGGCAGCTGCCCGGGAACGGGATTTATCGGGAGCGGCCTTAGCCGATGCCAAACGGACCTCCGTATTGCTTCGAATAATCCGGATGCCGACCCATTTGAATCCGGAGCAATCGATCCGGACCTCAAGCCTTACGAGCAAAGAGAGTTCACCGTTGGTTTTGAACGTGAAATGGGCCGAAGCTATGTTTTACGTGCCAGATATACAAATAAGAAACTGATCAATGCTATCGAGGACGCCGGAGTAGCGGACGAAGGCGGCAGCGAAGTGTTTATTACCGGAAATCCGGGCCAAGGGCTGCACAAGGAGTTTCTTGAGGCCGGTGGGTACGAGGGGCCATACGCAACTCCGAGACGCCGTTACGATGCTATGGAAATTGTGTTTGAAAAACGTTTGTCGAACAACTATTTTTTCAACCTCAATTACACCCTTAGCCGTTTGTACGGCAACTATTCCGGGTTAGCGAATACGGATGAGCTGACCGGCTCGCTGAATGGGCTCTCACGCTCGGACCCCGGCGTAAACCGTAATTTCGATCTGCCGTTCATCGGATTTACCGCCGCCGGCGGTTTCGATGACGGACGGCTCGCATCGGATCGTCCGCACGTCTTTAATGCTTACGGATCTTATACGGTTGACTGGAAAGGAGCGAATTCAACCGATTTCTCGCTTTTCCAAACCGTGCAGTCGGGTACGCCGCAGACGACGTTTATCCAGTTCGGGCAGGCCACGACTATCTTCACCAAACGCGGTGATCTTGGTCGAAGCCCGACCTTTTCACAGACAGATCTTGGCATTACCCACCGGTATAAATTCGGCCGGGACAATCGTTTCACCGTAGTCGGGGACTTCAATGTCCTTAATCTGCTTGATCAGGAAACAGTACTGACCGTGCAGAATTTATTGACCAGCGGACAGATCGCAAGAGCAGTTGCATTTCCACAGTTTTTCGACGCCAATGGTCAAAACGAGGATAAGCCGGGATTGATCAATGCATATAATAGAGGCGAACTGTTGGCTCAGATCAACACTTATCTGGCCGGAACGCCTACCGCCTTGAGTCGTACTCGCGCCGACTTTAATCAACCGAATCGGTTCCAGGCTCCGCGATCGGTTCGTTTTGGATTCCGCTTTCTCTTTTAACGAAGATAAGTCGGTCTAAATTAAAAGGACTCCTTCGGATTGCCGGACGAGTCCTTTTCCATCTCTAGGTTTCAGCCTACTTTGAATCCTTGTCTCGAAATTCCTGAATGAGTCTGCGCACCAATGCCGCGTTCTTTGCGTGCGGCTTTGCCTTCAGATATACCTCCAACTCAATAGCTGCATCTTTATATCGCTTTAAGTTGTGGGCATAAAGCAGTGCCAGGTTCCAGTAAATGTCCGGCGTTTTATCGCCATCTAGTTTTTTTGCTTGGAGCAGGGATCTTTCCGCCGCTACGTACATTTTGAGATGACGTTGCGAAACACCGAGAAAAAATAGGGTATTAACGGATCTCGGATCCAGAATCAGGGCATTGCCCGCGGCGTCGATCACGGATTCCGGCTTATTTAAAGAAAAATTTGCGTACGCCAGGCCGTACCAGCTTATGAAGCTACGCGAATTGACCTTAACGGCAGTTGAAAAATATTTATCCGCCTCGGCGTATTTTTGGATTTTCAGGCATTCGATGCCCAGTCTCTCAAGAGCCAGAAAATAACCGGGAAATAACCCAATAGCGGTTTCGAGCGCCTGCATGCCTTCCGCAGTTTTTTGGCGGTCGAGGTCGGAGACAGCGTTCTCGTATAGCTTTTTCGCTTCTTCAGGGATTTCCTGAGCGAACAATACCCGATTTACCGCCGGGGTAGGATTCTTTCGTAAGCGAAGATAGAAATCCAACTGTACATTTTCGGGGATCGGCCGGCCGCGTGCCTCAATACCACTTATCTCGATGTCCTGAGTTTGTTCTTCGAAATCCGTGCCGAGCGGCAAGACCTTTATCGAAAACCGTCCCGATGAAAGTCCCAGAAAGGAAAAACGGCCGGAACCATCGGTTCTGGTGCGGTTAAGGACCGAGTTGAATTCATTTCGGAGTTCCACAGGGATTTGACCGACCGGTGAGCGCTGAGGCACGAAAACAAATCCGGTGATCCTGCTTCGGTTTTGAAAATGAGAAAACGCGTCTGTGCGAAAGGCGCACAATAAGAGCGGGATAACAATTAAAATAATGATTGCCCGTCGATTTACGAATTTCACCGAATCCTTCCTAATAAGGCCAAAATCACACGCTGATCTTAATAAAGTTTATACCATATGTCTTGATCTTATTATGCAGGGTCGTTACTTTTACGCCAAGGAGAATTGCGGCCCGGCGTTGGTTTCCACCGGTTTTCAAAAGAGCCGTCCTTATAAGCTTTACCTCGAAATCGCGAACCCTTTCGCTCAGATCGAATGACCCGTTTCCGGGCAAACTATTGTTGTCGTCCAAAGAATCAATCTCGGTGAGAAGCGTTGTTGCTAATGCCTTCATCAAAGAAACACTTGAATCCATTTTAAGTACTACTCCTTCATTTCTAAAGCATCGTCTAATACGATCCCGGATACACTTGATTTGTGATTGATACGTATTTGACAGGACGAACGTGCAAAAATCGGTGACGGATGGCGGGCACGCCGGTTCTTGACATCGAAGGGCAAACTTGAATACACTTGCATCGTTCCACATCAGAAGTTCCAGCCAAAATAGAGAGGGAAAGATGACATTTTCTCGTCGTGATTTTATCAAGACAGCAGGTATCGCTCTCGGAGCCGTTACGCTGCCGAGTTGGGTCTATGAGGCCCAGGCGGC
>JACMMN010000407.1 GCA_014379075.1 Pyrinomonadaceae bacterium
CGCTTTCTGCCCTTCTCACATTTTTTGTATTTATTATCGGGCATATGAGTTCGTCGCTGCGCGATCTGGCGGCAAATTTGGGCTCGCGTTCCGCTTCGATTTTTTTTGAAACGATCTATTATTTGCTGCCGAATCTCGCACATTTTAGCTTTCGAACCGAATCAGCAAACGGGTTGGTGCCATCCGGAGCAATGCTCGGCGGTGCAGCTCTCTACGCGGTCATTTATATTGCAATTCTGTTGACGATCTCGATTTTGATATTCAGCCGCCGAAATTTCAAATGACATCAGGTTCGTTAAAGACATTGGCCATCTCCGCTGCCATCATTATTTTTGGCTTTGGGTCGGTCTTTGCCTTGAGCAATTTTCTGGAAAGAAATCGCGTTGAGCTGCCGCAGGAATACGAAGACGCGGATCTCACGCTGGAGGGAAAGCGGCTAAAAGGCTACGCTTTAGGTGCGGAAGGCTTGCTCGCCGACTGGTATTGGATGAAATCCCTGCAATATATCGGCGACAAATTGGTAAAAACCGAAGAAAGCTTTATAAACCTTGAGAATTTAAACTTTCTCAATCCACGTCTGCTGTATCCATATTTGGACAACGCGACCGATCTCGACCCGAAATTTATGGCCGCGTATTCCTATGGTGCCAGTGTTTTGCCCGCTGTCGACCCGGCGAAGGCCATCCAGCTTACAGAGAAAGGTATTGCGAATAATCCCGAGCAGTGGCGTTTGTATCACTACCTCGGATACATACACTGGCGTTTGAAAAACTATGAAAAAGCCGGTGAAATTTACAAAAAAGGTGCGGGAATCGCCGGTTCAGCGCAGTTTATGCAAATGATGGCCGCGACAATGCAGACACACGGCGGAAGCCGCGATACGGCCCGTTCAATGTACAAAGAAATGCTCACCGGTGCCCAGGACCAGCAGACGAAAAACAATGCGGAATTCCGTTTACAGGAACTCAATTCTCTCGATGAACGCGAAGCGATAAGATCTGTTTTGAAAAAGGCAAATGAATCGAGCGGCCGATGCCCGCAGTCCTGGAACGAAGTACTTCCGCTTCTAAGATCGATAAAATTACCCGGCGGAAACGACTTCCGAATCGACAAGTCGAACAATCTTGTCGATCCGAGCGGTGCGCCTTATATCCTCGATCGTGAAAGATGTGATGTCGCTCTCGACCGTAAAACTACAAAAATACCGCTTCAATAGACCTATGGAAACAATTGTCGAGATCAACAATCTGTCAAAAGATTATGAAACCGGTTTCTGGCGCAAGAAAAAAACGCGCGCGCTTGATGATCTCACCCTGACCGTGAAAAGCGGCCAGATATTTGGTTTTCTCGGCGGAAACGGAGCCGGAAAAACGACTACGATCAAAATATTAATGAGCCTGTTATTCCCAAGTTCCGGAACCGCAAAAATCCTGGGCCGCGATATCTCGGATTCGAACATGCATTCCTCTATCGGCTATTGCCCGGAAAATCCATACTTTTACGATTATTTGACGGCAAGCGAATTAATGAACTACTTCGGCGAACTTTTTGGGATCGAGGCAGCTAAACGAAAGGAAAGGGCCGCTGAATTGTTAACAAAGGTCGGCCTCGCTGAAAAGGATTGGAACAAACAGCTTCGAAAGTTTTCAAAGGGTATGCTTCAGCGTGTGGGGCTCGCTCAATCACTTATCAATGACCCGCAGATCGTCTTTCTGGATGAACCGATGAGCGGCCTCGACCCGATGGGCCGCCGCGAGATCCGCGAGTTGATCGCCGGTTTGCGCGAGAAAGGAACGACCGTTTTCATGTCCACGCATATTTTGTCCGATGTCGAAGCCTTGTGCGACGAAGTTGCCATCCTCAGAAACGGCAAGCTCGCCGCGACCGGGAATCTTGAGGATCTACTTGCAAGCGGCGGCGAAAATCAATCGTTCGAAGTCAATGTAAAAGGTGTTCTGCCGGATGCTTTTAATTCCATAGCCGGAACGAGAATTACGGCGAAAGGCAGCGGTGTGAGTCTAGAAGTTTTGAGCGAGGCTGACGTGGAAAAAGTGCTGCAGATCACCGGAAACGCGGGCGGAAGGCTAATATCCGTGCAGTCAATAAAGCAGTCTTTGGAAGAATTATTTGTTGAGAAGACTTCAGATAGAGATTAAGCATCTATTCGATCCTTATCGCCGTCACCTTCCACCGTATATTTGCCCTGTCGTCATTCTTATCGAAACCGTCCAAGCTTAAGGTAATGGGAATGATTTCCTCCGGCCCGAGCCGTTCCCGCTGCGTGGGAACAACGAGTACACGCTTTTCCCTCAGCACCGCATTAAATGAATCGACAACCGCGACATTTACCTCAAGTCCGTTGATCACACTGGTTCCTTTATTGCGAATGTTGCCGGTAATAAACATAGAGATCTTGCCGAAGGCGTTCGGTGACTGGACGGTTCGCGGATCGGTAGAGATGATTATGTCCTTTGTGATCCTTTCGAACTCAGACGAGCCTTCGCGAAAAGATCCTTCGAGGATCGAAGCCATTTGATCTTCCATCGAAGGGCGAAACGACATCACGAAAATTGCAACGGCGATCAGCACGATTCCCACCATTCCTCCAGCAATCAAAATTTTATTAACGCCTTTTTTTTCTTCCGTTTGCTCAAGCAGCATCGCGTACAATTCCCCTTCTTGTGTTTAGACAACAATTTTCTTAAAAAGTTCCAATAGGTTATCATTTTAAATATCGAACCTGTAATGACCAAAAGTAATGGACCCGCCGTTTCTGACGCTCGATATGTAGAGGTAGCCCTTCCATTGCCGTTGCGGCGGACTTTTACTTACAGGCTCCCAGTTGGTTTTGGAGGCCTCGTCAAGCTCGGTTCAAGGCTAATCGTTCCTTTCGGAAAACGCAGCATGACCGGATACGCTGTTTCTCTTTCTCCGGAACTCGACGCCGCGTTGGGAATTGAAGAAGCCGCCTTAAAAAACGCAACGGAATTGCTTGATGAAAAACCGCTTCTCACCGACGAAATTTTAAAGTTAACGCAATGGACTGCTGACTATTACGCAGCGTCATGGGGTGAAATTCTAAAAGCCTCGCTTCCGGCCGGGATCAATACCGCGAGCGAAGTGATCGTTGCGATCACTGAAAGCGGCCGAGACGAACTGCAAAAAATTACAAAGGATACCTCGAGACTTCGAATTCTCCGATTTCTTACCGACAATGGCGAGACTTCACAACGAGATCTTATTAAGGAATTTGGCGAATCTCCGGCAAAGCGAGGCATTCGCGAATTGGTGAACCAGGCTC
>JACMMN010000408.1 GCA_014379075.1 Pyrinomonadaceae bacterium
CTGAGGTGTTGTGACAAGTACCGCACCTTGCACCGGAACCAACTGGGCAAGCGAAAGCTGTACATCTCCCGTTCCCGGCGGCATGTCGACGATCAGATAATCGAGTTCGCCCCAGTTAACATCGGTCAAAAACTGCCGCACGACGCCGTGGAGCATCGGGCCGCGAAGGATCATAGGTTTGTCGGGCGGAACGAGCACGGCCATCGAGATCATCCGCACACCGTGAGCTTCGATAGGAATCAGTTTGCCGTCGCGGACTTCCGGCTGATCGTAGCCGATGCCGAGCATCAGCGGAATGTTCGGCCCATAAACATCGGCGTCCATTATACCGACCTTAGCGCCGTTCTTGGCAAGCGAAACCGCCAGATTCACCGCAACCGTCGATTTACCGACGCCGCCTTTGCCGGATGAAACGGCGATAATATTTTTGACGCCGGGAATCGCGATATTATTCGAAACACCGCGTCCCTGCGGAACTTCGGCGTCCATCGTTACTTTTACCGAGGTAACGCCATCAAGGCCGGAAACGATCTCGTGCGCCATCGTTTCCATTTCTTCCTTGACCGGGCACGCGGGCGTCGTCAGCATTATTTTAAACGAAACGTCTCCGCCGGAAATCACGAGATCGCGTATGAATCCAAGCGTGACTATGTCTTTGCGTAGATCGGGATCGATGATCTGCTTTAGCGATGTTAAAACTAATTCTTCCGTTATTTGGGTCATTGTGTAATTGCGAATCGGCGTTATAAAGTAAAAGAGTATTGTAGCAAAAAAAAGCGGCCTTGAGGTCAGTACCGAGAGCGATAGCGACTGGGTTTTTCATCGCCGGGGCTAAGAACCCAGTCGCTACCGCCGCGGTTCTGACAAGCGTAAATATGAAAGACGTAACTTTATACTGGATGGAAACGTGTTCGACTTGCCAAAAAGCTGTCCGCTGGCTGGACCGACGCGGGGTGAAGATCACCAAGTTCCGCGACATCAAGGAAGAACCGCTCACGCGAACGGAAGTTGAGCGGCTGGTAAAAATGCTCGGCGGGGCGGAAGAATTGTTCTCGAAACGTGCAGTAAAATATCGCGAGATGAAACTGGCAGAGCGAACGCTGACAAAAGAAGAAATGCTCGAATTGATGTCATCGGAATACACATTCCTGAAACGGCCGATTATGGAGATTGACGGCCACGCGACGGCCGGATTCTTCGAAAAATCATACATTCACTTTTTGGAAAGTTATTATTTCAGCAAACGGGCATGAACGAAGAAATTCTTAAAAACTATAATCATATCCGCGACGGAGGCACCGGTTTTTACGAGCAAAAACGCGGCCTGATCGCCGTTTGGGGCAAGGAAGCCGTGCAGTTTCTAAACGGCCTCATCACTAACGATGTCGCGAAACTGGAAGACGGTGGGCAAATGCTGGCAGCTTTCCCTAATGTGCAGGGAAGGCTTCTCGCGATCGTTCGGGTTCTGCGAAACGGCGATAAATTTCTTTTTGAAACGGATAAGATGACGCGGGAAAAAGTTTTCAATAATCTATTTCGTTTCACCTATGCCGGAGATTTTTTTGTTGAAGACTTGTCTGATAATTATAAATATTTTGAAATTTTCAACGAGTCAGTACCGCGAGCGGCAGCGGCCGGGGTTTTTCAATTTAACCAAACGGCCTCATCGGATTATTTCTTACCCATAGAAGCCGCCGATGCTTTCCGCACCGAAGTTGCAGCTGACGCAATCGAAATTTCCGCCGAGCTTTACGAAATCCTCCGCATCGAAAGCGGCGTCCCGAAATACGGTGTCGATATGGACGAAACGACCGTCGTCCTCGAAACCGGCCTGGATGAAGCGGTCAGCTTCACAAAAGGCTGCTATATCGGCCAGGAAATTATCGCCCGCATCCACTTCCGCGGCCACGTCGCCAAACAGTTGACGGGTATTGTCTTGTCAGTACCACCTGCGGTAGCGGGTGGGTCAAGTCAACCACTTGAGAACTCTGAGTTAAAAACTCTCGACGGAAAAAACGCGGGCAAAATTACATCGATCAAATTCTCGCCAAAGCTCGGCAATACAATTGCGTTGGCATTTGTCCGTTATGATTATCTATTAGAAGGCACAGAGTTGAAGGTAAAGGATCTGACTGTCACGGTTAAGACTTTACCGTTTCTCTAAATTATTTTGCCGTTTTTGCTCTGTGTATTCGCGTAAAAAGAAAGATTAACCACAGAAAACACGGAACAAATTGAAGAAGAAAAACACGGAAATCAAAAGTATGGAAGATTTAGACATCGATTTACCGAACGCCAAGTTGGCTTATACGATCATTCAATCGCTTTTGCAGAGCAACGAAGCACTCAGCGATCTGCTTGTGGTGATGGCGCATGCTTTGGATGAGGACGTGACGAAGGCTTTGACTATGACCAATGAGTGGCAAAGCTATCTCGAATCGAAGCGGAATCTGGAAAATACGAAATTGCAGATCGAGAAGTTTACAAATTCCTTAAAGCAGCTGGAGCAACACAATCAATGAAACAAATAACGCCATATATTGCAGGATTGTTCTTCTTTCTGTTGCTTATCGGATCCGATCTTATTTTTCATAACCTTTATTATGAACGTTCGAGTCAAAGGCTAGAGCGATGCTATGAACGCAACAACCAAACGGCTCCACCGGGAAATGTTTGCAGCGAGCTCAATGATACCGCAAATTTGGCCTATTCTTCCGCTACTGCAAACCACATAGTCACTTATTTTGGTATGTTCATGTTATTTTGGTTGCTAACCTTGAGACTCGGAACGCTGGAAAAACGACTAAAAGACGTAGAAGGACGAAGTGATGTTTGACTTGTTAATCATCGGAGCCGGGCCGGCTGGTATTTCAGCTGCTTTTGAAGCGAAGAAACACAACCTTAGCTACGTCGTTATCGAAAAAGGGCTGATCGGGAATACGATTTATAATTATCCGGTCGGGCTAACCGTGTTTTCTACGACGAATGAGCTTGAATTTACGGAAGGCACTCTCAAGCCTGCTCGTGAGAAGCCGACGCGGGAGGAATTGCTGTCGTATTATGTCCGGTTCGTGCTTGAAAACGAACTTAATATTCAAACAGAAGAAACTGTTCTGAAAGTCGACAAGATTGAAAATGGCTTCAGAACCATCACCGATAAGGGCGAGTACGAATCGAAATCGGTTTTGTTTGCTATTGGGGCGATAGATTATCCGCGACAACTCGGCGTCAAAGGCGAAGATTTGCCGAAAGTCCATGATATGTTTCGCGAGACTTATCCTTGGGTAAAGAAGCGGGCGTTGATCGTCGGCGGCGGGAATTCGGCGGGCGAGGCGGCTTTGTTTTTAGCGGAGGAGGGCGCGGACACGACGCTGGCGATCTTTCGCGAGAATTGGGAAAGCACCGATCCGAAGCAGGGCTGTATCAAATTTTGGGTCAAGCAACCGCTGGAAGACGAGTTGAAGAAACATTGCCTCAAACTGTTCTTTCTTGGCAAAGTATTGGAAATTCGCGAGGACGAAGTGCTGCTTGAAAATGAAGAAGGCGAAGTGGAAACGCTTCCGAACGATGTCGTGTTTGTGCTGATCGGATCGGACGCGGACCTGACCATGCTGAAGAATTTAGGTGTTAAGACTGAGCAGGGAAAATATGGTGAAGTGCCGAGTTACGACGAGGAAACATTCGAAACTAACATTTCGGGTATCTATGTTGCCGGGCATTTTACGAATCACCGCCACATTAAGGATGCTATTGCTGTTCCGAAAGCGCTTATCTCAAAACTTTCTCAACGAATTAAAAAAAGTAGGTCCGCTCCTGGTTAGGTTCGTATTTCAGCACTCGATGACTGATTCTTGCATTTTTTCCTATTCGTGTGATTCGTGGATAACGGCTTTAAGAATTTATCCACGAAATACACGAAATAAGAAAAAAGATGAAAAATAAGAGTTTCAACAGAGCTTCCTAAGTGTGATAAAACTCCCCTCCAGTACAGGAGGGGAGCTAAAAAGACTAATTCTCGACCGGCTTTGCCTTTCTCACAAATACCTTTTGGTCCTTAAATTTATCGGCGATGTTAGCGGGATTTAGCTCGTACGTTGTCACGTCGAAAATTTGATCTGCCTGGCCGCCGACGGTTTGCGTCCATTTGTATGGAAGCTGGACGCCGCCAACACTGCGGTAATCCGAGAAGCGAATCTGGAATTCGGCCGTTTCTGCATCGGCACCTTCCAGTCTGCGGGTAAAGATCATCGTGTCTTTTTCAGGTTCGCCCGTTTTCGGGGCGTCGGTTCGCATTTTGAAGACCTTTGGCATTTTCGGGGAGTGATAGCTGATCATGACCGGCAGGCTTGTTGCTTTTGAGAGGTGGATCTTGACTGTCGAGCCGTCAGATTCGGCATTGATGATATTGCACGATGTTCCGTCCACATTACCTTCGCCGGCAAATATGTAGCTGACATCTACGCCTTCGGGCGCGGATAAAAGCAGGCCGAGCGTGGTTCGAAGAAGTTCGTTCTGACGCGGCGCGGAAAGCCCGGCTTTGATGTCGTGTTTGAAGAACCGGCGTTTTCCGTCCGCGTTTACAGTGTCGTCTTCGGTTTTCCATTCCGCCTTGTCGCCGTCGGCTTTACGGATGAAGATCTTGTTGCCGCCATCGGCCTTTAATTCGCCGCCTTCGATTTTTCTGACGATAACTTTTTTGCCATCCGGCGTGGTGAATTCTCCATCCTTGCCTTCGAGCACTATATCGTCATGGCCTTCGCCTTTACCGACGACGACGACATTGACCTGGCGGTTCACGATCGGTTCGCCGGACGCTCCATCGCCGATCTTGACCATCTTCATTAATTTGTCGGGCAATTGCATCGCGATCTCGGTTTGACCCTGCTCGGCACGCTGCGTGCCGTCGATCGTAAATGTATTCGTCGTCTTGCCGGTGATAGTCATGCTGCGGACTTCGTTGAGGGCCGCTTCGCCGCCGAGGGCAATCCGGGCTTGTTTGACCAAAGCTAGTGCCTTTTCATCCGATTTGAATCTGGCTCCGACGCTGTCCACGAACGCGCCCAAACCTATAAAAAAAATCGATACGCATAAAATAGAAACAGTAAACCTTTTCATATATGACCTCCGATAAAATTTTGGTGAGCCGGGCGAACAAAAGTAGATTCGAACTCTTGGAGGAGCATGCAAATCAATTTCAATATCGCCCGACACACGGATTATTCCACTAACTCTGATCCGAATGATTAAGACGACGCAAAGAAATTGTTAAGAATGTAAAATGTACGGGAAACAATGGACAGCGGACAACGGACAATGGAAAATGAATTCGGATTCGTAATTATCCATTGTTTTTATGAGACGTTCATGGTTTTCAATTTTAGTGGTTGCGGGGGTGATCGGGCTTCTGGCGGTACTTGGCGTTTTGCAGTACCGCTGGCAGCGGCAGATAAGCGAATCCGACCGCGAGAAAATTCAGAAACGTGTCGAAATGGATGCCGGGCGTTTTGCCGAGGATTTTAATAAGGAGATACAGGCCGCGTATTTTAATTTCCAAATGGACGCCGAATCATGGCAAAACGCCGATTGGGCGTCCTTTAACGAGCGTTACGATTTTTGGAAAAATAAGACCGCTTACCCGGAATTGGTAAAAGAACTCTACTTTGTCGGCAAAGAGCCGGGAGTAAAGCCGATCCGTTACAACGCCGCCGGCCGTACATTCGACACCGTCGAGCCGGACGAAAAACTCCAGTTTTTAATAACTCAGATCGCGAACGAAAAAACATACAAACCGGTCTACGACGATGCTTTCGCTCTTGGGATGCCGGTGCACAAGGCTGATAATCGGATCGAACGGATCGTCATCGCCAGGAAAACTTTCGATTCGCATCAGGCCGCATCTACGCCGGAAAAATTTGGGTATCTGATCGTAATGCTCGACGAAAGGGTTATCAAGGAGCGAGTTTTTCCTGATCTTGTTGATAAATATTTTCCGGGCGGCGAGTTTAATGCTTCCGTTACGAATACATCGCAACAGGCTGTTTTTAATTCCGGCGATTTGGTAACGGCGAACGACGCGGCCGTCCCTTTGCTCGACCTTTCGCCGGACAATTTTATGTTCTTTGCGAACCGCGAGATGGCGCCGCCGATTACCGGCAAGAGAAAACGCGCAGTCGTTTTGAATCAGAGGATCGAAAGCCAAACGTTTAGCCGGACGGAGACAAATACACCGGAAAAAGCCTTTAAGATCGAATTGCAAAAAGCCGAAAGTGCTATGCCAGGTGAGAAGGCACGGCCCGGGACGGCGATCTTTAGCGGAACGAGAGCCGGCAACGATCCGTGGCGTCTGAATGTCCAGCACCGCGACGGTTCGGTGGATAATTTTATTGCGGCGACACGGCGGACCAATCTGGCGGTGGGTTTCGGCATACTGAGTTTGTTGGCTATTAGCGTAATCGCGATCTTTCTGTCTGCCCAGCGTGCCCGCGTCAACGCCCAGCGGCAGGTCGATTTTGTTTCATCCGTTTCGCACGAATTCCGAACGCCGCTCGCTGTAATTTATTCCGCTGGCGAAAACCTCGCGGACGGCGTGACGAAGGAAAGTTCGCAGATATCGCGGTATGGCAATCTGATAAAGGGCGAAGGGAAAAAGCTGTCGGCGATGGTCGAGCAGATACTCGAATTCGCCGGGGCAAATTCGTCGCGGACGAGGTTTAACTTTCGCGAAGTCAACCTGAATGAAATTATCGAAGACGCGCTGGCGGAGTGCGGGCCGCTGATGGAAGGGAAGGGCTTTAGCGTGGAAACGGACATTCCCAAAAACCTGTCGGTAAAAGGCGACCGTGATGCTCTCAGCCGTTCGGTTCAGAACCTGATCGCGAACTCGATCAAATACAGCAACGGCGAGAAATGGCTAAAGGTCTCGGCGTCGAACGGCGGAAAGATCACGAAAATAATTGTCGAAGATAGAGGTTTCGGGATTGCCAAATCTGATCTGCGAAAGATATTCCAGCCGTTTTACCGTTCAAAATCAGTGGTCGATGCTCAAATTCACGGAAACGGATTGGGCTTGAGTATCGTAAAACAAATTATCGAAGGCCATGGAGGCAAAGTATTCACGGAAAGCGAGATCGGTAAAGGCTCGCGGTTCGTAATCGAACTGCCGCGATGATAAATTTCTACTTTTTCGTGATTTGTTCTTCGTGTTCCCCTTGCTCTGTGCTCGGCTTTTTGATTTAACCCACTGAAAACACGGAAGAAGGTAAGAGACCACGGAACGAGAGGAACGATAAAAAAAGAAATGCGCGTGCTGTTGGTAGAGGATGAAGAAGGCCTGATAATTACGCTGACCGACCGGTTGGTGAGCGAAGGCTTTGACGTGGAAGTTGCAAAGGACGGGAAGGAAGGTTTTGACGCGGCATTGGCAGGCAATTTCGATCTTATTCTGCTCGATGTGATGCTGCCGAAAAAGAATGGTTACGATGTATGCCGCGACCTGCGGCAAAAGGGGATCAACACTCCGGTACTGATGCTGACGGCGAAAGGCGAAACGATCGACAAAGTGCTCGGGCTTAAACTCGGTGCTGACGATTATCTGACAAAGCCTTTCGAAGTGATCGAACTGATGGCTCGGGTTGAGGCGTTGCTTCGACGCTCGCCGAATCACGAAAGGCACGATGCGGTCGGAAGTTTTCGATTCGGAGAGGTCGCCATTGATTTCAAACGCGCCGAAGTCCGAAAAAGCGATACTGCCGTCGATCTTTCGGCGATGGAATTCAAGCTGCTTCAATTTTTGATCGAGAATCGCGGACTGGTCCATTCACGCGATCACCTTCTGGATGCTGTTTGGGGCTACGACGCGATGCCGACGACGCGCACGGTCGACGTTCACATAGCCTGGCTGCGGCAAAAGCTGGAAGAAAATCCGCGTCATCCTCATTTTATCCAAACGGTGCATGGGTTGGGATATAAATTTGTAGTTTAATTCTTGTCAGTACCGAGAGCGGTAGCTTACAAAGGATAAAGGCGAAAGGATAAAGGCTAAAGTAAGCGATCGGGATTCTATATTTATCCTTTATCCTTTCAAAGAGCCCGTTCGCTACCGCTCTCGGTACTGACAGGAGAAGAACCCGGTCGCTATCGCTCCCGGTTTCGACTCGCGCTAAGGATCTTTTCGAATCTCACTGCATCTTCCGTCATCGTAACGTTATTGAAAAATACATATCCCGTTTCCTTTTCCGGCAGTAGGGAAATGAGGTCTTCGAGTTCGTCTTCCTCGTAGGTGTAACGCCAGCCCGTGCGACCGTGGAGTCTGTAATAGCAGCGTTCGGGCGTGACGGTTTGTTTGGCGAATGGATCGACGACGTGGGCCAGATCGAGGTCTTTGCAAAGTTTTTTGACGACCTTGTCTTCCCACGGCCCGCGCGGTTCCCACGCGAAACTTATATCGCCGCGGTCGGCCTTACGCATAAAACTCCTGAGGTTCGCGATGTTCTCGGGCGTTTGTTTGAATTTCGCCGGGCATTGGAACAGGATGGTTTTCGCCTTCAGTGCGTGTGCGCACGCCAGCGTCATTTCCCAAGCTTCCTTGACGATTGCGGTCTGTTTGAAGAATCCGGCGTCTGTGAGGTCCTTTTCGGTTAGCTTGTTTTTCAGGCGGCGGTAGGTCGGACTGGAAGATTCGTGGGTTATCAATTGCCACGCTTTAATGGTGAAGTCAAATTCAGCGGGAAGCTCCGCCCGCCATTTTTCAAGCGTTTTGACCTGAGGCGGCTGATAAAAGGTGTGCTGCACCTCGACGCAGCTTAGAATTTCCGCGTATTCGTTTTTATTCGAGCGGAAACCGCATGTCCCGACCTTTATATTCACGGATCTTCAAGGAACGACGTAGATCGCTATTGCCAGATAATGAAAAATACTGCCCGCGAGGACGAATAGGTGGAAGATCGCGTGGTTGTGCGGAATGCGGTGCCACGCGAAAAAAATGACGCCGAGCGAATAAGCGATGCCGCCGATCACGGCAAGGATTATCGGCATAATTCCCAAAGCATCGAACAGCGGCTGAAGGGCGAAAATGCCAAGCCAGCCCATGAGGAGATAGGACATCGTTGAAATTATCGGAAACCGGTCGTGAAAGAAAAGCTTCATCAGCACGCCGACGAGAGCGAACGTCCAGATCAGAACCAGCAGGCTTAATCCGAATATTCCGTCCAATATAACTATTCCGAACGGCGTGTAACTGCCCGCGATCAGCAGGTAAATACAGCAGTGATCGACGATTTGCAGGTTTTTCTTGCGGATCGGACAGTTGGTCGCGTGATAACAGGTCGAAGCGGCATAGAGAGTGACGAGTGACACGCCGTAAACGATACTGCCAATTATCAGCCATGCATCTCCCCGAATCACCGCCAGTGTCACGAGGACGAAAAACCCGACGATGCTCAAGACTAGCCCGAATCCGTGCGTGATCGTGTTGGCAAATTCTTCCGCTGTCAGATGTTTTAACTTCGTTTTTAACACTTTGATCCGTCCGTAAATAATTCTGCTTTTTGCCGCGATAGCGGCTCCGTGAATTTAGCCGTGGGTTTCAACCCACGGTCAGGTTGGATTGTGTCCGCGTCGCGTTAGCGACCACTGAGTCTCGCGTTTGATTCAATTGCCGCTGAACGCGGCAAAGAACTCTTAACCCACTTCCGTGGGTTGAAACTCACGGCTAAATTTCAATTGATCGCTAAGCGATCCGTGAAACCTAAAACTCGGAATCGCTCGTCGCTCTTTCGCGTCTCGCTACGCCTGACCCATAAGCGGCGTCTTCTACTTCCTTTGCTACTGCTTCAGCGACACGGCGGTCGAAAACCGATGGGATAACGTAATCCGGGTGGAGTTCGTCATCGCCGATGATACCCGCGATGGCATTTGCGGCGGCTAGTTTCATTTCTTCGTTGATGCGTGATGCCCGGCAGTTTAATGCACCGCGAAAAATTCCAGGGAAGCACAGCACGTTGTTTATCTGGTTCGGATAGTCCGAGCGGCCGGTTGCCATTACGGCGACCAGGCCGGCGGCATCTTCGGGCATTATCTCGGGCACGGGATTGGCCATTGCGAAGATGACCGGGTCCTTTGCCATGTTTTTGAGATCGACCTGAGTGATAACGCCAGGGGCCGACAGTCCGAAAAAGACATCCGCTCCTTTGATCACATCATGGACGCTTCCTGTTTCCTTATCCAGATTAGTCTGCCGTGAGTACCAATCTTTGACCCAGTTCATGTTTTCCTTGCGGCCGGCATACAAAGCTCCCGTTTGATCGCAGCCTATAATATTTTTCACGCCCGCCGCCATAACGATCTTCGAACACGCCACACCGGCCGCACCGACACCGTTCACGACAACCTTTATATCTTCCATCTTCTTGCCGGTAATTTTTAGGGCGTTGATGAGGGCTGCGAGCACTACGACGGCTGTTCCGTGCTGGTCGTCGTGGAAAACAGGAATGTCGAGTTCTTCCTTAAGCCGGTCCTCTATTGCGAAACACCGCGGAGCGGAGATATCTTCGAGATTAATACCGCCGAATGCAACGGCAATGTATTTGATCGTTTTGACGATCTCGTCAGGATCTTTGGTATCGAGGCAGATCGGGAACGCATCGACACCGCCGAATTCCTTGAACAGCTGGCATTTGCCTTCCATCACCGGCATCGCCGCGGCCGGGCCGATATCGCCGAGGCCGAGGACAGCGGTTCCATCGGATATTACGGCGACCGTATTCTTTTTGATCGTAAGGTTATAGGCTTTCTCAGGATCTTTGGCGATCGCTTCGCAGACGCGGGCGACACCCGGCGTGTATGCCATAGACAGATCGCTGCGCGTTTTAAGCTGCATTTTCGACACGACCTCGATCTTTCCGCCGAGATGCATCAGGAAAGTACGGTCGGAGACATTTATCACCTCTACGCCGTCAATGTCGTTGGCGGCTGCGATGATCTCCTCGTCATGCTTCTCCGACGAGGCGTTGACCGTAATATCGCGGATCAAAAAGTCCTTGCCGACGCTGACGATGTCGATGCCCTCGATATCGCCGCCCGCGCGGCCGATGGCGGTAGTGATCTCGCCGAGCTTCCCAGGCTGATTGTGAATGCGGACGCGAAGTGTAAGGCTGTAACTCGCGTTCGGTGTCGGTTTGTTCGTCATAAGTCTATAAAAAGTATGTACAAAAACACCTCGACAGGCAAACGCTGGGAACGCAGGCAACTCTGCCTGCTCGCGGAGTCCGCGAACGCGCGTTACGCTAGCGTAAAAGACAATTGACAATTGAAAACGGAAAAAAGCGGATCTTAGTTCTCAATTTTCCATTGTTCATTGTAAGCCGGTTGTTCGCGTTGAAGCAACGCTCATTGCAGGCAGGCTGCGTTCCGGTCGTTCGCGTTGAAGCAACGCTTATTGCAGACAAGAGTGTCTGCGTTCCGTCAAGGCGACGCTCATTGCAGGCGGGCTGCCAGCGTTTCGGTCGTTTGCAAATTGCTAAGACGCAAACGTAAATCCGCATAATGCAAAAAGTTAAACACGCAAACTCAATAAACATTGC
>JACMMN010000061.1 GCA_014379075.1 Pyrinomonadaceae bacterium
CCAAGCGTCATCACGCCCGAACCGGCCTTGCTCAAAAACGAATCACCGTGACCGTGATAGCAGCCTTTGAATTTTATTATCTTATCTCGCCCTGTGAATCCGCGGGCGAGCCGCATCGCGCTCATCGTCGCTTCAGTTCCCGAATTTACCATGCGGACGATCTCTACTGAAGGCACAAATTTCTTTATCAGCACGGCAAGATCGATTTCGCGCTCGTTGCTCGCGCCAAAACTAGTCCCAGCCAAAGCCGTTTCGCGAATCGCATCAATCACTCGCTCATTTGCGTGGCCGAGTATCATCGGACCCCACGAGCCGACGTAGTCGATAAATTCATTGCCATCAACATCCGTCATCCGCGAACCCTTCGCGCTTTTAATATAAAGCGGATCGCGGCCGACCGATTTGAAAGCACGAACCGGTGAATTAACGCCACCGGGCATGTGTTTTTGAGCTTCGGCAAATAACTTGTTGCTTGTTGAGGTATTCATTTTTGTGCGGCGTTTATTAACAGGGATGACAGATAAACAGGGATATCGGAGAGTTCTTATATCCGTTTTTATCCTGTCATCCCTGTAAATTTCTTTAGATAACCTTGGCTGCATCCTTCGCAAAATAGGTAATAATGACATCCGCACCTGCCCGTTTTATTGATGTCAGAACCTCCATCATCACCTTTTCGCCGTCGATCCAGCCGCGTTCACTGGCGGCTTTTATCATCGAGTATTCGCCGCTGACATTGTAGGCCGCGACCGGAATATTGAAATTGTCCTTTGTCCGGCGGATCAGATCTAGGTACGAAAGTGCGGGTTTTACCATAACAATATCCGCGCCTTCCTGAATATCGAGAGCGATCTCGCGGAGTGCTTCGTCGGAATTTCCGTAATCCATCTGATAAGATTTGCGGTCACCGAATTGCGGAGCGGATTCAGCAGCTTCACGGAACGGGCCGTAAAATGCGGATGCAAATTTCGCTGAATAAGCCATGATCGGCGTTTCGCCAAAGCCGTTCAAGTCCAAAATCTGCCGGATCGCCTTGACACGGCCGTCCATCATATCGCTCGGGGCTATCATGTCCGCACCATTTTGAGCGTGTGAAAGTGCTTCTTTAGCGAGCAATTCAAGCGTTTTATCGTTCTGGACGTATTCATTTTCCACAACGCCGCAATGGCCGTGCGAAGTGTACTCGCATAGGCAAACGTCGGTGATGACCATCATTTCCGGGAAATCGTTTTTAATCGCCCGCAAAGCTTTTTGGATAATGCCGTTTTCGTCATAGGCGCCCGATCCGACGGCATCCTTCATTTCAGGAATGCCGAAAAGAAGGATCGAGCCAATGCCGAGCGATAAAAGCTCGTCGCATTCACGCAGGATATTATCGACCGACATTTGAAACTGCCCCGGCATCGACGAAATCTCCCGCTTTATGCCGTTTCCCTCGACAATAAATAGCGGATAGATAAAATCTTCCTTAGCCAGCGAGGTTTCCCGAAACATATTCCTGAGCCCCGCATTTTTACGCAAACGCCTCATACGGGTAACGGGAAAACCGGGCTGTATCTGCATTTTACTCATTTATTAATTATTAATTATCAAGAAAATTCGATATCCTGTCCGTGACCGCATAGCTGTTTTTCACGCAATCGCAAACCGAAATTCCCTTATGAAAATTGCTGCAAAAGAAAATTCCCGGGTTTTCGTTTTCAAAACCTTCGATCGCTTTTTCAATCTTATCGTATCCGAGTTCATACTGGGGAATTGCCTTCGGCCATCGTTTGATGTGCCGGAAGGCAGGAATTTCATTCAGGCCAAGAATGTCATTTAGTTCTGAATATACAATTTGAAATAGTTCTTCGTCCGAGTTTTCAAGGAGAGCGGTATTACGCGTGCCGCCGACAAACGTGGTGAGTAGGTGACAACCGTCCGGAGCACGATCCGGAAAAACCGACGAATTCCATATCGTACCGAGTATTTTCCTATTTTCGGAACTCGGGACCAGAAAACCGAAGCCATCGAGATTTTCCGGGATGCTTTCCTTTTCAACACCAAAGAAAACCATTGCAACAGGCGGATAATAAACGCCGTTAAGTTGCTCGCTCAAATTTGCGTCAATGTTCTCGATCAATTTAGCGGCGGAAGCGGCGGGCGTTGAAATTATTAATGCGTCAAAGTCTTCTTGACGGAACGCCGGCATCTTGCCGGCGTCTTGCGTCTGTTCAGTCCCAACCAGAAATCTCCCGTCCGCAGTTTTTTCAATTCCCTTAACGTCCGCGTTGGCTTGAACGTTTTCGCCCAATTCTGCCGCAAGTCTGCCGGTCAAAGTCTGTACACCATCTTTAAATGAAAACGTACGCGGAAAATCTTTATCAGGTTTTTCTGCCTTTGAAAGAAGCGATCCTATTAACAAACTTCTGTATAGCTTTTCTAGTTCGTAAAGCCGTGGAAAAGCTGCCTTAATGCTCAAATTCGCCGGATTTCCCGCGTAAATTCCGGATATAAACGGATCAGCCGCTTTATCGACGATCTCGCGTCCCAACCTGCGTTCGAAAAATTCCGCAACCGACTCATTCTCCGGCGATCTCGTCCTCACAAACGGTTCCCTCAAAAGCCGCAGTCTCGCCTTCCAACTAAAAAAATCATTCGTGGCCATTCCAGCGATGCTCATCGGCAGCGATTCCAGTTTGCCATCTTGCAGAACATACCGTTTTGTATTCTCAGCGTCCGCCGCCAATACTTCCGTTTCAAGCTTTAATTCTTTTATCAGATCAACCAGCCGCGGTGATTTCAGTAAACTGTTCGGCGCGTACTCGATCAAATAGTCGTCAATCCTGACGCTTTGAATATTCCCGCCAACAAAATTCGTTTTTTCAAACAGCGTAACGTCAAAACCATTTTTCTTCAGCAAAAAAGCGGCAGTCAATCCGGAAATGCCGCCGCCGATAATGCAGATTTTGCGGTTCTTATCTATCACTTTTTACGGCAAAACTTTCTGCCTTTGCGGTCGCCAATTGAGCGAGAGCATCAATGAATTTTTCCGAATAATTCAGACCTTCCGTTACCTCAAACTGTTCAACCCCGGCTTCGTAAGCCATATGCCGGAACTCGATGCCAACCTCATACAAAGTTTCGAGATGATCGGAGGCAAACGCGATCGGAACGATCAACATCTGTTTCGAGCCTTTTTTCGCAAGGTCGGCAATCGTCGCAGGTGTCGAAGGCGTGAGCCATTTTTGCGGGCCGACTTTCGATTGGAAACATAGATGATGCGGATTTTTCCATCCGCCGGTTTTCATCACCGCCGTGACCGTTTCGCAGATGTGGCCGGAATACGGGTCGCCTTCGCGGACGAGTTTCATAGGCGTTCCGTGGGCGGAGAATAATATATCAACCGCGTCGCGACTGTCGGCGGGAAATTTTTCCAGGCCCTGATTGACGCGTTCGACGCAGGCATCGATGTACGGCGGAAAATCGTAATAATGTTCGACGAGCTTCCATTCAATATCGCTGTCGCGCAATTTGAGATGCTTTTTCCATTCCTTTAGGCTCGATTCGGTCGTAGCCTGGGAAAATTGCGGGTAAAGCGGAAGGAGTATGACTTTTTTGAAGCCTTCGCGTTCGAGATCGTCCAGAACTTCTTCCGTGAAAGGGTGCCAATATCGCATCGCGGCGAAAACGCGGGCGGGAAATTCTTCGTTCAGTTTTTCTTCCAGCAGCTTGGCTTGTCCGAGCGTAAAATCCTTTAGCGGAGATTTGCCGCCGATCTGTTTGTACTGCTCCTGAATTCGCGGATGGCGTTTGGACGAGATAAGTTTTGCGAGCCACTTTCTGACAAGAAAGCTTCCAGGAAAATTGATAATGTCGGGGTCGCAAAAGAGGTTGTACAAAAACGGCTCGACTGCATCGAGCGAATCGGGGCCGCCGAGATTTAATAGTACAACTCCGATGTTTTCACTCATAAAGTTTTTCACTGGACCGCAGGCTGCCAGCCTGCAATGAGGGTTGCTTCAGAGCGAACTACCTTTTGCGAATCAAGCGTGCCCGGCGAAATAAAAAACGTCGACGCAAAGCCGCGACGTTGCAGGCTGGCAGCCTACGTTCCATTTTAAACCGTCTTTGAAAATACGGGTTTTTCCTTAATCATTTTTTCAAGATATGCGTCGAAACACATGGCGACATTTCTGATGATAAGAATTCCAGAACCAACAATCTTGATCTTTTCAGGGTTGTTTTCCAAAAGCCCGTCGTTCAAAAACACGCCGAGTTTTTTTATGTCTACCGCAAAATATTCCTCGAAATTGATGCCGAATCTTCTCTCGATATCGCGTTTGTCGATTTCGAGATGACACATCAACTGCATGATCGTTTCCTTGCGGACGTGATCGTCCGCCGTCATGCGGTAGCCGACATTTGTCGCCGCAAGGCCGCTGTCGATTCGCGAGTAATAATCCTTAAGATTTTTTAGATTCTGCGCGTAAATGTTTTGGAACTGGCTGATCGCCGACAGTCCGAATGCATAAACGTCGCAACCGGCCTTCGTCGAATAACCCTGGAAATTACGGTAAAGCGTGTTGTTCTTTTGGGCTATCGCAAGCTCGTCAGTCGGCTTGGCGAAATGATCCATCCCGATGTATTCATAGCCCGCACCGATCAATTTCTCGATCGTCATTTTCAATATGCCGAGCCGCTCATCGGGTGAGGGGAGAGCTTCTTCCGGAATTATATTTTGGTGCTTTTTTAGCCACGGAACGTGAGCGTAGTTGAAAACGGCGATGCGGTTCGGCGATATGTCAATAATTTTGTCAACCGTCACGGCAAACGATTCCAAAGATTGATAAGGAAGGCCATAAATCAAGTCGAGGTTAACGCTTTCAAAGCCCAATTCATTCGCCCATTCAACCGTTTGCCGCGTGATCTCTTCGGACTGAACGCGATTGATCGCTTCCTGAACCTTTAGGTTGAAATCCTGCACGCCAAAACTCGTTCGGTTGAAGCCGATCTCTCGAAACGCCTCCATATGTTCGCGTGTCAGCCCGCGAGGGTCGATCTCGACGCTCGCTTCGATCTCGTCATCAAAATCGAATTTTTCGCGAATAAATCTCCCAATGTCCAGAATCTCTCCCGGATAAAGGTATGAAGGTGTACCGCCGCCCCAATGCATTTGCGTGATCTTTCGATCATTCGAGATCATCGGGCGCAGCAACTCGATTTCTTTTTTCAAATAATCGTTGTATTGCCGGTTCATGCTGCGGTCATGCGTGACCATCATGTTGCAGCCGCAG
>JACMMN010000409.1 GCA_014379075.1 Pyrinomonadaceae bacterium
CGTATCGTTGATTTTAACGGTATTTTAGAGAAGGTCGCCCTTTTTGGTTCATAATGAAAAAACTGATCTTAACTCTCGCCCTGGCGTATGTTTTCGCTCTATCCGCCGCTGCTCAGCAAACTGGCAGCGGAACGGTCGCCGGCACCGTTACCGATAATGCAGGCGCGGCGATCGCGGATGCGGACCTGCGTTTGGTCAATTCCCAACAGATAGTTCTTGGCGCCACGAAATCAGACGGGCAGGGCCGTTATCGATTCGAACAAGTTGCCGACGGTTCATATGTCGTTATCGCATCGCGTTCCGATTTCAGCTCTAAAAGCCGGTCGGTAAGGGTCAGCGGCGCAAAAGCGCCCGAGATAGATCTGGTTTTACCCGTCAATCAACTAAATGAACAGGTAACAGTTACCGCCGACACCGGACAGGCCGAAGAAAAAAGCCGCATTCCGCAGCAGATCAACATCGTGACTCAGGACGCCATTCTCCAGCGGACAACCGCCGTTCTCGCCCAGGTCGCGGACGAGGAACCCGGCGTTTCGCTTCAACGTACCAGCCCTACCATCGGAGCCGTCGTGGTTCGGGGCCTTACCGAGGTCGGCGTATACGTCGACGGCATACGCTACACGAATTCAACACAGCGCGGCGGCATTAATACTTTTTTCAATCTCAACGAATCTACCGGCCTGCAGTCCGTGGAAATTCAGAGATCTCCAAATACCGCCCAATTTGGCTCCGACGGGCTTGGCGGCAATATGCATCTTATTTCGCGCCAACCGGCGTTCGGCTTTGCCGATCCGCAATGGAATGGCGAACTTAACACGTTTTACAACAGTTCCGACCGGTCGTTCGGAAGCAACGCCCTGGCCAGCTACGGTACAAAGCGTTTCGGCATTCTGGGTAATATAAACGCCCGGCGGATAAATACGCTGCGTCCCGGCGGCGGCATCGACAGCCACTCGGCAATTACGCGATTTCTAGGGCTGCCCTCCGATATTGTCGGAAGCGAGCGCCTGCCCGACACCGCATTTACCCAATACGGCGGCACGTTACAGGCGAGCTTTGCAATCGCCGCCAACCAGAACCTCAGTTTTCGTTATCAGCGAAGCCAACAGGACGGCGGCAAGCGATATGACCAGCTTCTCGGCGGTGACGGGAACCTGATCTCGGACCTGAGAAATCTAATGCTCGATTTCGCATACCTGCGTTATTTCAAACAGGGCGCCGGATTTTTCGATAATCTTTCCGCGAATGTTTCTTATAACAGCCAGCGTGAAGAACGCGTGAATCAAGGCGGGCAGGGAAATCCGCTTGGTGCAATTACGAACGATAAGGAGCGGACCACAAGTTGGGGGTTCGGCTTTTATCTCGACAAGCAATTTGCGGGCAATAATTTTCTCATCGGCGGTGATTACTATCACGACAAGGTCAACGCCCCGTCGTTCAACACCGATCCGGCCACCGGAAATGTCACGCTCGTTCGTCCGCGTGTTCCTAACGGTTCAACCTACGATCTGTCCGGCGTTTACATTCAGGATGTTTACGAAGCGATTCCCGACCGTCTCCGAATCAGCGGAGCGCTTCGTTACAACGTCGGCTTTTACCGATCGCGCTCCGCCGACAGCCCGGTCGTGAACGGCAATAAGCTTTTTCCGGATGATTCGGCCCGTTTCCAGGATTTTTCAGGCCGTATCGGAGCAACTGTGACAATTGCCGACGGCCTGAGCGCAGCGTTCAATTTTTCACGCGGATTCCGCGCCCCGAATATTACAAGTCTAGGTGCACTCGGACTTGTCGGTGTCGGGTTTCAGGTTTCGACGACGGACGTTGCGGGTTTAGGCGCGACGGTCGGCTCGACGGCCGGTGCGGATGCGGTTTCGCTCGGCATCCCTGTTTCGCCGCTTCTGTCGGAGACAAGCAATAATTACGATGTCAGCATCCGCTATCGCAACCGGCGTTTCGATTCGAGCCTGACGGGGTTTATCATAGATTACGCCAACACAATCGTGCGTCAAACCCTCATTCTGCCGCAGGGAGCGGTCGGCCTGCAGTTTGGCAGCCAAGCGGTGACGAGCCAAAACGCTAACGGGGCCGTCTTTGTGCCGGCTTCGACCTCGCCGGTACTCGTGCAGGTAAATTTGAACGGAACTCGAATGAAGGGTGCCGAATTCAATTTTGAATATCGTTTTTTAGACGATTGGACGGCCGCCGGTAACTACTCTTACGTTTACGCCGAGGATAGCGTCACCGGCGCACCGCCCAACCTGGGCGGTGCGGGCGTTCCACCGCAATTTGCGTTTCTGCGGCTCCGATACCAGCCGCTCGGTAAACGTTATTGGATCGAAGGCTACGCAAACGGGGCCGGACGGCAGGGCCGCCTTTCGTCACTCGATCTTGGCGACCGAAGAACGGGCGGCCCCCGTACTCGGGCACAAATTCAAAACTTTTTCCGGCGCGGAGCATGCGTTCGCGGAATAACAACAGCCGGCACGAACGGACAGTGCGGTTCGCCCGGCGGTACGCTTGTCGCTACAGGCGAAACGCTCGCGCAGGTACAAAACCGTGTCCTCCCAAATGTCGGAAACGATGTATCGGTTCCGCTCTATTCCGCGATTCCCGGCTATGTATTGTTTAACGCACGCGGCGGCTACCGCTTCGGTGAGAATCAGGAAGTAATGGTGGATTTCGAAAACATCGCCGACAAAAGCCATCGAGCACCCGGCTGGGGAATCGACGGCCCGGGACGCAGCCTGACGTTGCGATATAAATATAGTTTTTAACCCGAGTCAGAACCACCTGCGTCAGCGGGTGGTACGAGACGCAGGTGGTTCTGACCCTACGTCAACAGCTTTTCGAATACCAGGTTCACCCCGACCACATCGCCATAAGGCATCTCGACCTTGCCGACAGCCCGGAAATCATATTTCGCGTAAAACCTCTGGGCCCGCGGATTTTCTTCCCAAACCTGCAGCCAAAGCGAATCGAACCCTTCATTTGCCGACAACGCCAGGCAATGTTCCAACAACCTTGCGCCAAATCCTTTGCCGTAAACACGCTCAAGAATATAGATACGCTTCAGCTCGACGGGCTTGCTGCCTTCGATGCAGTCGAGCGTGGAATTTCGTACGATCTTGGCATAACCCGCGCTTTTGCCCGATTGAGAAATTATTAAGAATGTAATAGCGGGATCCCGAAGTTCCGCAGCAATTTTATGTAAATCAAATGCTTCCGAAATATATCCGGCGAGATTCCCCGATTCGTCCTGCTCGAAATACGCTTCATAAAAGGTCGTTGAGGCCAGCACCGAGATCAGTGCCGCATCTTCTAAATTTGCTTCGCGAATCGTTATTTCGAGCATAATAAACAAAAATCAATTTCGAATTTTGCTGAGGTTCGGCATAATAGACAAAAGAATTGTATCAAACGAATTCAAACTTTAAATTTCAAGGGGGAGACAGATATGAAAAAGATCCAGATAGTGTTTATTCTCACCGGTTTGCTGGGGGCGGTCAGCGCCGCTTGCGCGCAGGACAATAAAACCGCGTCGAATCAGTGCCAGCCGGTCGAAACGAAAAAGGCGAATGCTCCGGAACAAAAACCGGCATTCCCCGGACAAACCCGCGTTTGTGTGGTGAAGTCTGATGCCGCCTTTGAAGTGACCGTATTAGCGAAGGGACTAAACAAACCGTGGGCTGTCGAGCCGCTGCCGGACGGCAATTTTTTGATCACCGAAAAAGGCGGCCAAATGCGCATCATAACCGCAAAAGGTGAGGTCGGAGAACCGATCGGCGGTTTATTGCCGGTTGGTCAAGGCGGCGTATCGGGAGCGAGCGGGCAAGGCGGACTGCCGCCGATCTCAGCCCGCGGGCAGGGCGGATTGCTCGACGTGGCCCTGAGTCCGGATTTTGCTAAAGACCGTACGATCTTCTGGAGCTTTTCCGAGCAGCGTGAAGGCGGCAGCGGAACAAGCGTCGCCCGCGGTACGTTCACCGCCGACCGTAAAACACTCGAACAGGTGCGCGTTATTTTTCGTGCCCTGCCGACATATGACAACGGCCTGCATTTCGGCTCCCGCCTCGCGTTCGGGCCCGACGGCAAGCTTTTTATCACGACCGGCGACCGGTTCGACAAAGAGACAACGCGTCCGCAGGCGCAATATTTAAACAGCCATCTTGGCAAAGTTATGCGTATCAACCCCGACGGTTCCGTGCCTGTGGATAATCCATTCGTCAAACAGCAGGGAGCGTTTCCCGAAATATGGTCGGTCGGGCATCGTAACCTGCAATCCGCGGCATTCGACGATCAGGGCCGGCTCTGGACGATCGAGCACGGAGCAAAAGGCGGCGACGAACTGAACCTGATCGAAAAGGGCAAGAATTATGGCTGGCCGGTGAACAGCTACGGCGAAGAATATTCGGGCCAGTCTATTCCCGGCGGCCTGACCGCTAAAGCCGGTTTCGAGCAGCCGGTATATTATTGGGACCCGGTGATAGCGCCTTCGGGAGCAGAAGTTTACACCGGCAGTGCTTTTCCGGCTTGGCGCGGCAGTATTTTCATCGGCGGCCTGGCATCGGAGCGTCTGGTCAGGCTGGTCATCAAGGACAATCGCGTCACCGGCGAAGAGCATCTCCTGACGGACCGCGGCCAGCGAATTCGCGACGTCCGCAAAGGGCCGGACGGAGCGCTTTTCGTCGTGACCGACGAATCTAACGGTGAGTTATGGAAAATATCGCCTAAACGCTGAATCGATCCGATCCGTGTAAAAGATTGTAGTGACATTTAGAATTCTGGACGGTCGGATCAATGATCTTCGAGTTTATTTTTCTTCTTTCGTGTATTTTGTGGACAAACTCTTAAAACCGTTATCCACGAATCACACGAAAAAAGAAAAATAGGAAAAAAAGACTGCAAATGCGGAATCATTGCCCCTCTCCTACATGTCAAAAAATATCATACCAATGTGTGCAATCAGCCAAAAAAAGAAAACGGCAACCATAACGGGTGCCGTTTTCTGTTTAGTAATGGTCGGGGCGAGAGGATTCGAACCTCCGACCTCACCGTCCCGAACGGTGCGCTCTACCAGACTGAGCCACGCCCCGTGAACTCAAGAATTCGAGTGTAGATCACCCAGAACTCTAAGTCAACTCATCGCGATTTTGCCCGGTGTTCGTAGCCAGTTTACGATCATTTTGGATAACTCATTGGGGTCGAAGAAATCGCCATGTTTAACCGAATAGCGCTTTCGCAATGTCTTCCAAAATGATGCGGAGCAGCGAACGTTCAATCCTGTCAGCGCACGCAAATGTCGAGTGTGTTATCACGGAAAGAGTAACTACGCCGACTGCCAGTATCATGGCAACGGCGAGAAAGAATCGTTTTGCACCGGTCATATTCTAGCATGCATGAGCCGACGCAAGATAGATTCAAACTGAAACACTACCCGATTTTTGGTAGGAAAATTAGCTTGAAGTTAGTTCTTTTAGTAATATTGTGTACCCGACGTCAAAGATCAGCCATCAAACTTCCGTTTCCACAATCGGTTCGACGATGCTCCGCTTTTCACGCCGTGCCTTGATAAATTCGAAAATTATCGGCAGTATCGACAGGAAAACAACCACTATAACAACCTTATCGATATGGTCTTCGAGGAGAAAGCCCTCTACGCCGAAGACGCTCCTGACGAATTGCTCTACCAGCCCGCCGAGAAAATAACCCGCGAACAGCATGCTCGTAACCCAAAAGAAACCGCCGAAAATATTATAAGTAAGAAACTGACGATACGACATTTGGGCAGCACCGGCGACGATCGGCGCGAATGTGCGAACGATCGGCACGAACCGGGCAATGATGATCGTTTTGCCGCCGTGTTTCTCGTAAAAGGTGTGGGCCTTTTTCAAATGAGCTGGATTGAAAAACCGCGATTTCGGGCGGATAAATATCGCCTCGCCGACCTTTTTGCCCGAATAATAACCGACCGCGTCGCCCACAACCGCCGCGATAAATAATGAGATCCACATTATCCATAGATTCAGTTTCCCGGCAGCCGCGAACAACCCGGCAACAACCAGCAGGGAATCACCCGGTAAAAAGAATCCGACTGCCAAACCAGTCTCGGCGAATATAATAAAAAACAAACCGAAATAAACGTAAATGCCCAATTTCAAAAGCATCCAGTCGATCAGGATCTTCGGATTGAGGTAATCCTTTAATTGCAGTAAAAAATCAATAATTGAGTCCATAAAAAGTCAGAACCGCTTACGTAAACGGGTGGTACCAATTCAGGAGAAAAGCCTAGTTTTTGGTCCTATTGTCTTTTTCCGGTTACAGTCTCTACTTCCAGCCATGCTCGCCGATCAGCGGCACAAACGCACATGGCCCGAAATCTGAGCTTTCAAATCCTTTTTCGGTCCGGATGACACGCACAAGCGTCTGCGTCTTTTGATTGTCTCCGATCGGAATTACCAGCATTCCGCCCACTTCCAACTGCTGCAAAAGCGGCTCGGGCACGCTCGGACCACCGGCAGCGACCAATATCGCCTCGAACGGAGCATAAACCTCCCAGCCATTCGTGCCGTCGGCGTTTCTCACGGAAACATTTTGAAAGCCGAGTTTCCTTAGTTTTTCCAATGCTTCCTTCGCCAAATTCGGAATGCGCTCGACGGCGAAGATCTTCCGCGCAAGGCTTGCTAAAACAGCCGACTGGTAACCCGATCCCGCTCCGATCTCTAAAACCCGTTCCTTTCCCGTTAGTTCCAGCAATTCCGTCATCCGGGCCACGATAAATGGCTGCGATATAGTCTGTCCGCCCGCGATCGGCAATGCATTATCTTTATAAGCCTGCGATTTTAAGGCTTCCGGCACAAAATGGTGACGCGGCAGGCGGTTCATCACATCGAGCACACGTTCGTCGGCGATCTTATAATGACCTCGGAGCTTTTCGACCATTCGAATCCGCGGAATTTGAAATTCGTCCATTTGAGTTAAAAGAGTTTAAGAGTTACGAAACTTTATGAACTTTCCAAACTCTACTTGGCTTAATGAGTTTATAGAGTTCACAGAGTTAGGAGAGTTAACGAAACTCCATGAACTCTCTTAACTCTATTAACTCTCCGAATTCTACGAACTTTCTTCCCATCCCCGCATTATCTCGATCGCCGAGTGGTTCGTCAGATCACTTCGCATCGGCGTGACGGAAACGTAACCTTCGTCTATCGCCTCGAAATCGGTTCCGCCTTCGGCACGGAAGCCTTCGCGGACCTCGCCGATCCAGTAATAGGGTTTTCCGCGCGGGTCTATGTGTTCACTGATGATCGGACGTGCGGCCTTAAAACCTTGTTTAGTTATTTTGATTCCTTTCGGCACGCCCTTTGGTACATTTACATTTAATAGCGTCCATTCCGGAATGCCTTCCGCCAAAGCCTTTAGCGTCACTTCTTTAGCGACCTTCGCGGACTCGGTAAAATCCTGGCTTCGGTTCGCCACCAGGCTGAATGCCAAACCCGGAACACGGAGGATCGTCGATTCGAGAGCTCCTGCGACAGTTCCCGAATAACTGGCGTCGTCGCCCAAATTCGCTCCGTGATTTATGCCCGAAACGCAGATGTGAGGCCGCAGTTCCATCGGCAAAATGCGGTTGAGCGCGAGCGTGACGCAATCTGTAGGTGTACCGTCCACGGACCAATGCCGCTCGTCTATCTGCCGTATCCGCAGCGGCCGTCCAAGCGTCAAACTATGCGAAGCGCCGCTCATCTCCGAAGCCGGGGCCACTACATAAACGTCGCCCACCTCAAGCATTGCCGCCTCCAAAGCCTCAATGCCCTCAGCATGAATGCCGTCGTCGTTAGTGATCAAAATGCGTGGTTTTTCAGAGCTCATATCTATCAGAACAAAGGATTGGCCCGCGAAATACGCGAAAAATCGCGAAATTGTTCTTCTTCATTTTTTTTCCGCGTCCTTTTCTCGGGCAAAATCTTAAATCAACCCACTAAAAATAGAAAAAGTGGAAAGGCAAAAGACAATCATGCTTTTCAACCTTTCCACTTTAGTTAGTTTCGAATCGCACCTAGCTTACCGGTTATTGCTGAAACCCGGACGCGGAGCGGTGTTGCCCATCGGCCGCTGCTGGCGGAAACGGCGGCGGTTACGCTTACGCGCGTTCACCGATTTTAGCTTCGCCTTTTGTCCCGGCGGGATAAAGTGAGCATGCTTCTTAAGATCTTTTATGATCTCCTCGCTGATAACCTTACGCTTAAAACGCCTTAACGCGCTTTCGATCGATTCATTATTATTAACTGAAATATATGCCATTTGTTTTCTCACCTCCTCCAGGCCGAAGAATAGAGCAAACCAATATTAAACTACTTCCCGCGTTCAAACGCAAGCACGCCGTAACATTGGGTAGTGCATCAGTTGAAATTAATAAATTCATTTTCAATTTTATGCTTGATTTTTCTTCTTTATGAATTCGTGGACAAATTCATAGTGAAGGTTATTCAAAAATCACACACACCATTGAAGATCATTGATTTTCACAAAGTCTCTTATCCTAATAAACAAACCGCGGATTCGGAAACTAAGGAATTTGAGCACTGGAGTCGTAGGCTTAAGCTGTTGCAGAGGCTGCACCGAGTTGCATGGGAGCGGAAAAAATTTGTTTGTTGAAATGAGTTGTCGAACGAGGCGAAAAATCGCTTTCCAAGGCCCCGGACTTTTGACCAATCTACCTTAGTACCTCTATCAAATACAGGGACTTTTTGCTACTGGCTCAATCAAATGTTTCTGAAACCGAAACCACATTGGTATTTTTAAAAGGAAGTGCGGCCTGTGTTTTCGGGAAACACGGGCCGCTGATTTTATCGGAAGGCTCACCTGAAGGCAAAGCGGAGTGGATAGGCAAAAGGCGGTTTTTTATTGGTTGGCAAGTGTGTCGGCTAACAGATTTCTCCGCATATCTATTTTGCCGGCACGGGAACTTTCTCCTTTTTCGGACGAGTCAGGCCGAACTTTTTCGCCTCTCGTTCGATCGTATCGGAATCTTTTTTCAAATAGTGGATCTCTTCCTGAAGCGCGAGATTCTCACTTGTCACAGCCCGTATTTTATTGGTCAATACCGTATTTTCAACCGCTTCGGTACTCAGTACCGAAGAGGCCCGGAAGTTGATCGTCAGGATCAGCATGACCGTCAAGGATATCGCGACGCCAATGGCCACCCACTGTGACCTCGAACCCGGCCTGTCCGCCGCGGTAGTGCTGCGGTTCCTGGGATTCAATGAACGGCGATCCTTGTTCGACGCCGTCTGGGAATCACCCCAATAAGTATTTTCGGCCTTGCTCAAGTAACTCCTCCAGATCCGCCTTGTCTTCACTCTCGGCGTAAATTCTGACCAGCGGTTCGGTTCCCGACGGACGCATCAGCATCCAGCTGCCATCGGCGAATATGAATTTAACGCCGTCCATTCTATTAATAGTTTCAATCTTGCGGCCCCCGATTTCATTGGGCTCTTGTCCCAATTTCTCTTTCAAACTCGCGGCGACCTCATCGGTTAGCTTGACGCCGATCCGGTCCGATTCGAGGTTGCCAACCCTGTCTGTCAATTCCTTCAACTGTTCTGTCAGGCTCTTCCCTCGCGCCGCAACCGCTTCGGCTGCCAGCAGGCAGGCCAGGATGCCGTCTTTTTCGGGGTAGTGCCCTCTAATCGAAAGACCGGCGGACTCTTCTCCGCCCAAAATTATCTCGTCTTTATTTATCAATTCGCCTATGAATTTGAAACCGACCGGCGTTTCATAAAGCTTCAAACCCCTGTCTTTTGCCACCCGGTCAACAAGGTGCGATGTTGCAACGCTGCGGGCCACGCCTTGTTTCCAGCCCCGGCTCTCGGCCAGATAATCCGTCAACAGGGCTACCAGCTGATTAGGCGTGATGAACGCTCCGTTGCTGTCAATGATCCCGAACCGGTCGCCGTCGCCATCTGTCGCAAGGCCGAGCGTCAAACTAGTGCCCGCGACTGCCGCTTTCAACTCGTCAAGATGACCTTCACCGGGCTCAGGCGACTTGCCGCCAAATGTCACATCCCGCCAATCGTGGATCGTTTCAACCTCTAAGCCGTTATCCCGCAATGCCTTATCTAAATAGCCGCGTCCGGTTCCCCACAAAGCGTCGTAAGCGTATCTGCCACGGGCTTCGGCGATGACATCGAACCTGATCTTGGTTTTCAAATCGTCCAGATAAGCCGGACGCGGGTCGTAATCTACAAGGGAACCGCCGTCTTGATCGTCGACACTGGCTTTATTGACAATGCCTTCTTCGATCTCCTTCGTGATCTCGGGCAGTGCCGGTGCACCGTCTGCCGTCGAAAACTTTATACCCTGATATTCCGGCGGATTGTGCGAGGCGGTGAAGTTCATCCCGCCCGCCGCCTTCTCGCTTCGGATCGCATGCGAGATAGTCGGCGTCGGCGTTGGGCCATCACATAGCAAAACCTGAAATCCTTTATTCTTCGCGATTTGAGCCGCAGCCGCAGCGAATTTTTCGCCCATGAACCGCGAATCATGCCCGACTATCAATTTCTTCGGGCTGCTTCCATCGCCGTTTATCAAATAGCTGCAAATCGATTCCGTTACAAGTCCGACATTCTCAAATGTGAAATCGTCGGCAATGATTGCACGCCAGCCTGAAGTACCGAAGCGGATGGACATATTTATACCCTTGAAAATACTGCCTTCGAGAATTTTCAGTTACTTCTAAATAGCTCTATACGACTTCGGCCGAGTATTACCTGCTTGTTGGAGAGTGTTATGCCAAATTCCCTTGAAGTGAGTGAAAAGTTATCATAAAAAAAAATGGCTGTAAAGAATTTGGTTGACTGCCTAAGCCCATTGTTATCAGTAAATTAGCTTTTTTAGCTTAAGGTAAGAGTTAAAAGAAGTGCTTAACGTGAACATTTAGTGAACATATTCGAGTCGGATCGAATCGACCGGCCAAGAACACGGACTAAATCATAAACATTTTAGCGTCGTGAGCCAGTCATTTCAACTCCTACACATAAGCGATTGATTAAGATGCTTAACCTTGTTTAATTGCCGCAGGCTGTAAAGAAATTGCAAAGTCATTTACGATTTCAAGAGATTCGCCATTATTGCAACTCTTTTCGGCAATATGCCAATCTCTCAAGCATTGGCGACCGTCAGATGACCGCTAAAATTTTAAGTCCCTTTCCTCTGTATCAGAAAGTCCTTAATATTCATATTGCATGAAATATGTGTCGTTTTGCACCACAAAAGCGTTTTAGTAAATGGCAAGGCAAGTCCGTAAATTGTTGATAACAAGAGACGTACACAATCGCGAGGACGAACCCATTTTGGCACATAATTTGCTACCTACTATTTGATAAAATCCGCGTACACTTCCCCAAAACCGGAAAAAGCAATATTTTACAATAAAATTTATTATTGGTGGAGAAAATTAATATATGAGACCCGTTAAACATTTTGAAAAAGGGCTGACTTACGTTGCGAAAGGATTGTTCGGGGCCGTCAG
>JACMMN010000410.1 GCA_014379075.1 Pyrinomonadaceae bacterium
ATGCGTGCGGCGTCCATGCGGACGGCAGCCGCAGACGCCATTCCGGGTTCAAATTTTGCCACGATCAACGTGTCTCCGGCTGGCACGATCTCCCTGATCCCGAACCTATTGCCCGGCGGATTCACCTGCGGCTGGGAATAGACGCCGTCTAATTTGACCACTCCGAGTTCGTCCAGATCACGCGATATACTTGCCTGCGTGACGCTGAAACCATTCTTGCGAAGGAGTTTAGCAAGCTCGTCCTGACGCGCGATCGGTTTTGCCGCGATGACACTAAGGATCTTGTGTTGACGGTCGGATTTGTGCATAAACGGCTCACTAAGCGTATAATATACGCATAAATGCATAATATGCAATCTATGAGTTTAAGTCAAATCTAAGTCGGAACCCCTGCGATGGCGGCTGGCTCAACGTTATACCTTAAATTTTAAGTTTGGAAACTAAGTTCGCTGTTATTTGGAATCTGGAATGTGACATTCTAAACACCATATAAACCGCCCGATATCGAAGGTGATTCTGACGATGAGGCACTTTAGAATATGCTGAGTTTTATGCTGAGGTATTTCTTTGGATTCTGGCGAAAGTCGTAGATGAGTTTCGTGCCTTCGCTCGACAGTTGATTTACGTTTGAGGCGGTTTGGTTGATGTTGTTGAACAGGGTTTCGTCTGTGACGAGTTTGCCGATGGTTCCTTTGCCGGCCTGTGCGTCTGCCAGAATACTTTCGATCCTGGTTGCTGTTGAGTTGAATTTCGCCAGAGTGTCGCGGGCGTCTTCGTATAGCTTTTCGTCCTTAAGGAACTTTCCGGCGCTTCCGCGGCCTTCGGCGAGATCGGTTGAAATGATCTTAAAATCGTCAGCAATTCCGTTGATCTTGGCGGCGGATGTTCGCAGATCGGTGATCGCTGCGCGTGTTTCGTTGTATAACGCGTCGTCGGTGACGAATTTTCCGGCGGAGCCGCGTCCAGCCCGGATATCGGTGGAAATCGCCTCGAGCTGTGCTACGGTGCGGTTCAGGTTGTTGTAAAGCGCCGGATCGTTAAGAAGTTTCCCGGCAGTACCGTCGCCGCGATTTACTTTTTCGAGCGTCGTTTGCAGCTTAGCCATTGTCAGCTTTGTTTCCGCAACCGTCGCATCCAAATTCGTATAAAGCGTTTCGTCGTTTACGATGCGGCCAAGCGTGCCTTCGCCCTGATTCGCCTTATTCAATATTTCATTGGCCGGGACCGCAAGCTTATTTATCTGCTCGAGCAGGTCATTGCCGGTCTGCGTTAGCTGATTGATCGATATGGCGACGCCGGATGTAAGGACATCTCCATCGGAAACGGGCGTGCCTTTCGGGCTGCCCGGTGTGATGTTGATAGTTTTGTCGTTGGCCAAAAGGGAAGTTGCGATAAGCTGCGCGGTCGAATCGGTACGGATCCTTTCGCTTATAGGCGAGCCGTTAAGTTCATTGTCGATCGCCATCACTGCTTCAACCTTGTACTCTTCGGGGCTGTCAGGCGGCAGAAAGCCGACGCGCTCGACCTTTCCGATGCGGACACCCGCGAGCTGAACCTCCGAGCCTTCGCGCAGGCCGTCGGCAGCGGCGAACCTTGCCTTAAGCTTCAGTTTTTTCTCGAACGGGTTAAAATCACCGGTGGAATTCAGTACCAAAAATGCCAGTACGGCAAGGCCGAACAGGACGAAGATCCCGACGCGAAGCGTGCTGAAAGTTAATGTTTTCTTTGTATCTACCATTTCACTTCAAGTTTTTCCGTGAATGAATTTCTGGATGTACGGATCTGCCGTGTTTCGCAGCTGTTCGTCGCTGCCGCTAAAAATAATTTTCCCGTCCCGCAACATTATCACTTCCGTATTTATCAGACAAAGCTTTTCGCCCTCTTTTTCAAACACGACCTGCCCGTCTTCATTAACGGTGGCGTATTCGGAGGACAGATATTGGACGTTATTCATCTCGTGCGTAACAAAGATCGACGATACGTCCTGGAGGTCGCGGAGCTTGATGGCAAGCTCGCAGATAGTGCGTGCGGTCGGCGGATCCAGGCCGGCAGTCGGCTCGTCAAAGAGTACTATTTCGGGATCGCCGATCAATGCCCGCGCAATGCCGACGCGGCGCCGCATACCGCCGGAAAGCTCTATCGGCATTTTGTCTATAGCCTCTTCGAGATCGACGAACTGCAGCATTCGCCTCACTTCCATATCTATTTCATCGGAATCGAGTCCTTGTTCGATCAGTCGATAGGCGACGTTTTCATAGACGGAGAGCGAATCGAACAGAGCTCCTTCCTGAAACACCATTCCGATCTTTTGCCTAACCGGCATCATTTCGCGTTCGTCGTATACCGTCACGTCTTCGCCATCGATCAATATCTGTCCCGAATCGGGTTTTAGCAGGCCGAGAATCAGGCGTATGATCGTCGATTTGCCGCCGCCGCTGCGTCCGAGTATTAGCTTCGTCTCGCCGCGGCGGACGGTAAAACTGATTCCGTTGAGGATAGTATTGTCATCGAACGAAAGATAAACGTCGCGAAACTCGATCGCCGGAAGAACACGGTTCGGCTCGTCGACAGCGTCTTCAAGATCGGTCGGCTCGAGATCTTCTTCTATGACTAAAGTTTTGTCGAACTCTTCGGAATTGAGCATAAAACCTGTAAGAACCACCTGTGACACCGGGCGATTTAACGAGAATTCAATTTCCAAACTTTGGAGCCGGGAACTGTCACTTTGAGCCACCGCTACCGCAGGTGGTTGTGACTTTAAATTATACCTACGCCGAGGATCGACTGGATCGCTTTGGCGAGGAAAAAATCGAAAATGATCACCCAGATCGATGAAAGCACCACCGCATTGATCGTCGAGCGTCCGACACCGACTGTGCCTCCGGTGGTGCTCAAACCTTTGTGACACGCGATGCCGCCGATGATCAATCCAAAAAATATCGGCTTTATGACTCCGCCGAGCAGATCGTTGGACGTAATGCCGTTGCGGACCGAGTTCAAAAAGACGTTCAGATCCTGGTCGAATATGTACGACGCACTAACGCCGCCGCCGACTATCCCGAATATATCGGCGGCCACGGTCAGCAAGGGCAGCATGATTATCAGCGCCAGAACGCGCGGGGCTACGAGTTTTTTATGCGGATCGGTGCCGAGCGCACGCATCGCGTCTATCTGCTGCGAAACGACCATCGAACCGAGCTCGGCCGATATTGCCGAACCAATACGCCCCGATACCATTAGGGCCGTCAGGACCGGGCCAAGTTCGCGTATAAGCGACGTAGCAACCGATCTTCCGGCCTCGTTATGAATTCCATAGTATTCCAGGGTCGGAAACGTCTGCAGGATCAGTACGCCGCCCGTGAAGAAACCGGTCAGAAGAACGATCGGCAGCGAACCCACGCCAATTATATCCATCTGACGGATGATCTCGGGGATGTAGCGCGGCCTTCGGAAAACGCCGGTGAGCGCACTCCACAGCAGCAAACTGATCTCCTGCAGTTCGAATAGAAATTTGGTAAATGGATTCATTTACGAACTGAACGATACATGGGCCGACAAACTTTGATAAAGGTTACAATGAAGTGTCTCAAACAACAAATAAAGAAAGCCGGCCCTTTTCCGGGACCGGCTTCGGTATGTATGAAAATTCTCGGCGAAGATACTACTCGTTGACGACCGGACGGACCGGACGGTTCATGCGGCGAAGTTTCGGCATGTCTTTCTGATTGCGGCGACGCTCCTCGATATTCTTGCGGATGTCGGCAAACCCCTGCCGCAGTTCGCGAAACTTTACAAGCTGTTCCGGCGCCAACAATTTGCGAATAGCTAATTCGCTGGCAAAACGGATCTTCGCGACTTCGGCCTGAGCGGCCTGAAAGTCATTTAGCCTGAGGCGGACGTCCTCATCGCGAACGTCGTCGGCATAGATCGCCAAATCGAGATCGCGGTTCGCTTGACGCAAACGGATCTGCGCCGCTTCCATCAGCGGCTTTCGTTCCATATTTATTCGCCGGATCTGCCTGATCTGCTCGGGCAAAAGACCAAGCTCCCTCAGCAGATTGGGACGCTGCTGCGCGGGCCGCTCCACGAGCGGCTTAACCGCTTCTTCGGGCGGCGCATCCTGACCCTGTACAAAAAGCGGCGCAAATAAGGCCGCGGCTATTAAACTAAAAACTTTGGGGGAAAGGATTTGGCGCATCATAATTTTAATTGCTACTTCCTGGTATCGACGTCTGCAAAAAGATCGGCGAGACGCAGAGTATTATCATCCTCGTCTTCGAAATTATTCAGACGCGGTGCAGTTCTCACTGGAACCTTATTCTTGTCGCGAACAGTTTTTGAAGCCGTGACCTGATCACTGACCTTGTTCTTTCTAGGTGAAGGCTTTTGAACTGAGGCTTGAACGGGACGGGCTAGGCGGCCCGGTTCTTGAGCGTACTTTGGCTTAACAACCTGATCATTCAGTAAGTTAGGGGTAATTACTTCAACAATTTGTTTATCTTTTGTGCCGGTTGATCGGTCCAGGCTCTCAGTCTGTTCGATGACCTGAACATCAGCAACTTCGATCCTGCCGCCCATATATGTGGAAGCAAAAAGGACAAGGCCGAGAGAGATCGCAACGGCGGCCAACGCCCCGCCCGCGGTTGCCCATTTCGGAGCGGAAAAGATCGGCCCCAGCCAACTTTCCATCCATGAAACGCGAACCGGTGCGTCTTCGTAAGGAATCGCGATAAACGGCGTCGGCATCGCGGCGAACTCATCGCGTTGCCATTCGTAGACACCGAGACGAGCCAGCGAAAGTTCTGCGAATTCATCGGTACAGACGGAGCAGTCCGCCAAATGACCTTCAAACACCGTTTGTCCGGCCGCCGGCATCTCGTCATATAGATATGAAACGAGTTCGCCGGAGTGCAGGCACAAGCTATCGATGCTTTTATCCGAGTTCATAATATTTTACGCGACCTCCAACGGAGTCCGCTCCAATTTCATTCTTAATTGTTTCAATGCAGTGTAAAGACGGCTCTTCACAGTGCTTAACGGAAGATCAAGCGTTTCCGATATCTCCTGAAAGGTCATGTCCTCAAATTCCTTCATTACGATCACCTGCCTGAGATCGACCGGGAGCGATGTCACTGCCTGACGGACGATAGTAAGCCGTTCGTTTTGCTCGGTCGTCCGCGACGGCGACAAATGGGAAGGTGCGACAAAAATACGCTCCTCCTCATTCGTTTCCTCATCCAGAAAATCCTCCGACCGTGTTTTCGCCCGTCTTTTAGTTGTCAAACATTGATTCACGGCTATCCGGTGCAGCCATGACGAAACCTTTGCCTCGCCGCGGAAATTCGCCAGGTTGCGGTAGGCGGCGATAAACGTTTCCTGCGCCGCGTCGCGGGCATCGTCCTCGCGGGCGAGCATGCCGAAGCAGAGGGCGAAGATCTTTCGCTCCCAGCGCTTTACTATTTCGCCGAAAGCCTCAGAATCCTTGGAAACTGCCAGTTCGACAAGCTGCTCATCCGTTAGTTGTGTAAACATCCACTCGTGTCCAACCGGCTTTTTTCACGAGAATAATAACCTAAAATCCAGTTCGAACGCGAAATCATAATGCGTTCAATTACTTAGATGATGTGCGAACGAAAAAAGTCTTAATATTTGGGGCTGGAAGGCGGGAACCTAAAGGGCATTGGAATTTAGGCTCTCCCTGCTTGGAGAGAGCCTAACAACTTGGTTAAACTCAAATTCAAACTCTTTTAACATTTTCCAAGCAGCCAGAAAACCAATATAAAAATTACGATCATGGAAATGATACCGCCGCCGAATTTATA
>JACMMN010000411.1 GCA_014379075.1 Pyrinomonadaceae bacterium
CACTATTGAACCGATGCGTGCATTCCCGCCGGTAAAAGATCTGATCGCCGACGTTTCGTGGAATTACGAAGTCAAAAAACGCATTAAAAAATTCAAGCCGCGAGCACCCGACGCCGAGGACGGCACGTGGCGAATGCAACAGGAAGACGTCGACCGTGTGCAGGAATTCCGCAAATGCATCGAGTGTTTTTTGTGCCAGGACATCTGCCACGTCCTCCGCGATCACGAAAAGCACAATGAATTCATCGGCCCGCGTTTCCTCGTTTATGCCGCCGCGCTCGAAATGCACCCGCTTGACACCGAAGACCGCCTCGGCGAACTGAAAGATGCCCACGGCATCGGCTTCTGCAACATTACAAAATGCTGTACCAAGGTTTGCCCGGAAGGGATTACGATCACTGATAATGCAATTATTCCTCTAAAGGAAAGGGTGGTCGATGAGTATTATGATCCTCTGAAGAAACTGGTCAAATTATTTAGGAAAAAATAAGGAGTGCGTTATGATCAATGTATCAAAGTGGAAAGAAACCAGAAAGAAGGGATTTCTTCAGTTTGTAATTGTAAACGGGATTCTGTTTTTCGGCGTTCCAATGACCATAGCAACGGCGGCCATTAGATTTTATTTTGGATCCCCGGGAACGGATTCATGGCGTGAATACCTGGTTGCCAACGGAACTTGGATCGGTTTTATTTTACAAGCGCTTATCTCAGGAATCGTATTTGGAGTTTTCATTTGGTTTATTACTGAACGATCTTACCGCGCGGCCGCAAAATCAAATATCGAAACCGATGAGGCTTAAAGCTGTATGTTCAACCTAAAACCACTATCGCCGCAAGCTATCCCCGCCGCTCTTGAAAAGGCAAAGCATTACCGCCTGCTCAACGAACCCGGTGCAGCCGAGAGCATTTGTCTCGATATACTCGCCGTCGATCCCGAAAATCAGGAGGCATTGGTCAATATAGTGCTCGCGATGAGCGACCGGTTCGGGAAGGATTACGCGGTCGGCGATTCGAGGATTCAGGATTATTTATCGAAGATCAGCGACGAATACGAATGCGCCTATTACACCGGGATCGTTTACGAACGCCGGGCTAAAGCTACTTTGGTAAAAGGCGGTTTAAATGCATTCGGACTCTTCCAGCAGGCGATGAACTGGTTCGAAAAAGCCGAAGCACTCAGTCGCGGCGGGAACGACGATACGATCCTTCGATGGAACGGCTGTGCCCGGATAATTACCCGCAATAATCTTCAGCCGTATGAAGTGTCGGCGAATGATTTTATCGAATGAAACTCACAAGTATTAGTTCACGCTTCACCGTGTCATCTGGTTAGACTAACAAGCACTCTTAAGCGTAAATTCAAACTCATTTCCACCAGCTTACGCCCAAAAAAATTCTATTGACACGCTCCGATACATAAGCAATAATGATGCTTATCTGCATTTCGAACAATTTCGTTTATCGTGTTCCCGCGGCGTAAGAATTGATTTACGGGCACAAAGCCGGATGTTTACAATGGTTTTCACCTTTTAAATCCGTAATGCTCTGCCGCGATAACGACGGAAAAATTGAAAATTCTATTGATTACGGAGGAACTTATGGGATTGAAAACACCTGCTGCTCTGAGGTCGTTCGGGTGGTTACTTTTCGCGGTGATCCTGGGTATTTCGTCATCGGCTACAGCCCAGCCGAGAACAGAGTACCGGGCATTTTGGGTCGATACATTCAACACTTTAATAAATAACCACGCCGAAGTTGTGACCGTAGTGAACAATGCCAAAGCGGCGAAGGCGAACGCTCTATTCGTTCAGGTCCGCCGTCGTGGCGATTCGTGGTATTTGAATTCGCTGGAACCGCGGGCCGACCGCAATCCATTCCCCGTCGGTTTCGACCCGCTGCAGGATATGATCACGACGGCTCATGCAGAAGGGATCGAAGTTCACGCTTTCGTTATCATGAGTGCGATTTGGGGCCGAGCGCCAAATCTTTTCCCGCCCGAAGATCCGAATCACGTATTCAATCAGCACGGTGGATTCGATGCCGCGACCAACACCATCATACCGGGCCCGAATAATTGGCTGACGCGTACGCTATTACCGGCGGCGACGGGTGTTACATATCAAGGACATCGCTTCGGCAGTGATTTCTGGGCGGATTTCGGTCATCCCGACGCGGCGGCTTACACAGTCAATGTCGTCAATCATTTGGTTCAAAACTACGACATTGACGGGCTTCATCTTGACCGCATTCGCTTTCCCGAGATCGGCATCTCGGGCCAAACTCCATCGACCGGAACTAATATCGGCTATAACACCACGAGCGTCGAGCGGTTTCAGCGGTATCACAATATGCCTGCGGGATCGCCTCCGCCAGCGCAAAATAATCCGCAGTGGAATCAATGGCGTCGGGATCAAGTGACGAACGTGGTCAGGAGGGTTTACCTCGATGCCCTGGCGATCAAGCCAGACCTTAAAGTCTCCGCCGCCCTTATTGCATTCGGCGGTATCGGATCAACCGAATCTGCCTGGAACAGCGCGGAAGCCAACTGGCGTGTTTACCAGGATTGGCGAGCCTGGACCCAGGAGGGAATCATAGACATTGCAATGCCGATGGCCTACAAGGCTGAACATTCGGTTACGGTGGCCCCGCAATATGACCAGTGGGATGCGTGGCTTCGCGGGCATCTTTTTAACCGCGCGGGAATGATGGGTCAGGGAGGATTAAGCAATGGCATCGAAGGTACGATTCGGCAGACACGCCGCACCCTCACACCGGCGGGCGGAACCAATCTGAGCGGGATCATTTATTTTTCAATGGCCACGAGCAATATTGCGGTAACGAATAATCCGTTTGCGATCCCTTCACCTGCGACAACCCCGGCCCGTCCATTCGCGGAATTTGCGTCGGGGTTGGTGACGGGGAAATCGGTAAACGGGCTGACGTTATACGAACCTGCCGGGCAAACACCTATTTTTGCGGACGCTGCGGTTATCCCGACTCTCCCATGGAAAGCAGCTCCAACGGTCGGGCACATAAAAGGTTTTGTCAGGCGGGCGGATGATGCGCACCTCGATACGGCGGCGGTGACGATCACAAACATTGCAACAAATGCGGTTCGCAATGGCGCAACCGACGGCGGCGGATTTTACGGCGGGGTCGATCTGCCCCCGGGGCAGTATTCGGTCAAAGCCGTACTCGGAGCAGACACCTTGTATTCATGTGTCGCGAACGTGACGGCAGGCACCGTGACGACTGCCCCTGTCGGTCCTGAAAATGCAGCACCGGTAACGACCGCGTTGGTGAGCCCAGCAATGCCGAACGGGACGAACGGGTGGTACACCGTTAATGTCGATCTCAGTCTTTCCGCGGCGGACGAATGTTCGGGTGTGGAAAGAACCGAGTATTCCGGCGACGGCGGTGCGACCTGGCTGCCGTATTCAGGAACCGTAACTATCGATCAGGAGGGCGTGACCACGATCCTTTTCCGTTCGATAGACAGGGCCGGCAATGTCGAAATTTCCGGAAGCACGCTCGTGAAGATCGATAAAACCGCCCCCACGATTCAATTAATAGCGACACCTTCGATTATATGGCCCCCGAATGGGAAACCCGTGAATGTGGCTATCAGCGGCAATGGAACAGATGCAATATCCGGACTCGCCGGTGTCAGCTACGCTGTATCGGATGAATATGGCTCCGAGCTGAATATCGCGCCTCGTGCGTTGACCGGAAACTCGTCGAATTGGCTGGAGAACCTCATTGTCGAGGCAAGGCGAAATGGTTCTGATCGTGACGGACGGCTGTACCGCGTCACGGCGACTATTGTCGATGAAGCCGGGCTGACAGCGACCGAATTCGCCGATATCGTAGTGCCGCACGATAGGCGCAATTGAAAACTAAATGCCGGGGTGAGTTGACGCTGTTTATTGGCTCACCCCGGTGTTTCAAATTCCGCTTTTCCAAAAGTTATGGTAATATTCGCCTCGTCACTTCTTGAAATTAAATTCCTATTTACCGTAAGATAATAGAGCTGGAGGAGAACAAACATGGCAGGAAAATTCGAACTCAAGACCGCTAAGAACGGCAAATTTCATTTCAATCTGAAGGCCTCGAACGGACAGATAATTTTGTCCAGCGAGATGTATGAGAGCAAAAAAGCGGCCGAGAACGGTATTGCATCGGTCAAAAAGAACGCGGGTGATGCTAAGCGTTACGACCGCAAAACTTCAAATAAAGGCGAACATTACTTCAGTCTGAAAGCGGGAAACGGCGAGCCGATAGGCAAGAGTGAAATGTACACGACATCCGCCGGAATGGAAAACGGAATTGCTTCCGTGACGAAAAACGCGCCGGACGCATCAGTCGTCGATGCGTAGAGTTCAGTCTGCACGCTTCCGCGTGAATCTTCCTCAACCGAAAACACGCTAAAGCGTGAACCCATACTTCAGCCCAAGCGAAAGCATGGGCTTTTCGATTTTAATTTTTTCCCATTTTTATGTCCGATATAAAAAGCCGCACACGCCTCGGCGTCGAAATACTGTTAAACGAAAAGATCGATCTGATTAGCGGACATCGCGTTGGATTAGTCTGCAACCAGGCTTCGATTACACCTGATTTTGCTCACGTCGCCGATATTTTTGCCGCTCGAACGGATTTTGAGCTCACCGCACTTTTCGGCCCCCAGCACGGAATTCGCGGGGATGTGCAGGACAATATGATCGAAACCGAGCATTCAACCGACAAAAAAACCGGCAAGCCGATCTACTCGCTCTACAGCGAAACGCGCGAGCCCACGGCGGAAATGCTGGATGATGTTGACGTTATTGTATTCGACATGCAGGACGTCGGGTGCCGAATTTATACCTTCATCTACACAATGGCGAACTGCATGCGGGCGGCGAAACAATTCGGCAAAAAGGTGGTTGTATGCGACCGGCCGAATCCGGTAAATGGCATTCAGGTCGAAGGAAATATCACGCAGCCGGGTTTCGAATCGTTTGTCGGCCAATATCCGCTGCCGACGCGGCACGGGATGACGGTCGGTGAACTGGCAAGATTGTTCAACGAAGAATTCGGCGTCGGCTGCGAACTTGAGGTCGTTAAAATGGAAGGCTGGGAACGCTCGATGTGGTTCGAGCAGACGAACTTGCCATGGGTTCTGCCGTCCCCGAATATCCCGACCGTCGATACCTGCGTCGTTTTCCCCGCGACCGTCCACGTCGAAGGAACCGAAATTTCCGAAGGCCGCGGCAC
>JACMMN010000412.1 GCA_014379075.1 Pyrinomonadaceae bacterium
TAATACGGCTATAACCAGCCAATACCCTTTTTTATTGATCGATCTCTTCATTATAATTACTACTCTTTCCCGTCAGGTGAACCGTCCGCATTTCTCAATCGGCGAGAATTGCCATTCTTACTATACCACATTCGCGGGTACCATTTTCAATCCTAAATTTCCCGCCGCTCTTGTAGCCGTTACGAGCACTTCGATGTAGATCGCATAAACTTGGATGCCGTTAATTTATAATGTGAATCAAGAGTAGAAATTGAAAATGAAAGATCATTTACTTTACGCAGTCCGTGACGACCTTAGAGTCCGGGATGCACAAGGAGCGCAAATAGGACGATGGGCGTGGGATGTTTTTTTGGACGTTCAGCAGTGAATTAAATACGTAGATCGGAAAAGGAGCGCTGAGATTTGGCTCTCTTTTGCTTTTTAAAACGATTGACACCCGCTATTGCCAGGCATAGGATTAAAACTGTAAAAATCTGATGACGAAAGAAAAAGAACCCGTAACAATCGAAAAGATCCATCTGACGCACGGCCAGAGACGCGATGAGATCCGGCGGCGTTTGGCCGAGTTCGAACGTATATTGAAAAAAGGAACGGACGACGATCTATGGGAAGAGATGGTTTTTTGTTTTTTTACCGGCGGGTGTTCGGCGAAGATGGGGATGCGGTCGATTTCGGCGGTAAAAGGTTTGCTCAAAGACGGCGGGCAGCCGGAACTCGCAAAGGCTTTGACGGGTGTGCACCGCTATCCGAATGCACGGTCGAGATACATCGTCGCTTCGCGGGATTTTCTTCTTGAACATTGCGATCTGAAACTCCGTAGTAAACTTCAGAGCTTCGACTGCCATTATGGCCGGCGGGATTGGCTGGTCAGGGAAAAGGGCATCAAAGGCCTTGGTTATAAGGAAGCCAGCCACTTTTTGCGGAACGTCGGGTTTAAGGGTTATGCCATTCTCGATAAGCACGTTCTGCGGTGTCTGACCGAGCTGAAAATAATCGACGACCCAAAGCCACCAAATACGCGTTCGAAGTATCTAAGGGTTGAGCAAAAGCTAAAAGATCTTACCGCCGCGACAAAAATTGATTTTGATGAAATGGATCTCGTTCTGTGGTCGATGAAGACCGGTGAGATACTGAAGTGACTTTAAATCGCATTAAATAGAGAAAGGAAAGGAGTTTGGTTATGAAATGTAATTATCTTCAAACTAATAGGTTTTTTATTCCTTTCCGAAAAAAGTATCTGGGCGGTTTCATGCTTATTTGCAGCCTGGCGGTGGGAGCGGCTGCGGCAGATGATATTCAGGTTAACAGCGATGATTCGCGGAAACTGGTGAAACAGGCCGAAAAGCTTGTTAAGCGCGGCTCTTTAGTAGAAGCGGAAAAGCTTCTTCGCCGTGCGATCACCGCAAGCCCCGATAATTCAACTGCCAAGCTTCGACTCGCGTTTATTTGCGTCAAGCAAAGGCGGCTCGGAGAAGCATATGAGCTAAGCTTTAATGTCGCCAAAGCCGAGCCGAATAATGCACATGCATTTGCCGTTTTGGGAGCCACGCTGCTGAGTGCCGGTAAATTCCCGGAATCGAGGGCTATGTTCTTTAATTCTCTGCGGCTCAACAAGCGGGAAGCCTTGTCCTGGGCCGGTTACGGAATGATCGATTTTTACGAAAATCGTATTCAGGAGAGCTTCTCGAATCTTGAAGAGGCTGTATTTCACGACCCAGAACAACCCGATTATTACTTTGCCTACGCGCAGGTCGCCGCCCGCTCGGAAAAGTATCGAGAAGCAGCCGACGCGTATAACAAATTTTTAGCCGTCTCGCGCGATGTCGACGACGAAAGGCGGGCACGGATAAAAGGCCTGATCAATTTTCTCCGTTTTCTCGGCCAAAAAAATTCCCTTTATACGACCTCGGGGTCGGATACAACCTCCGTGCCTTTTAAGCTTCGCGGCAACCGGCCGATCATTCAGCTAAAGATCAACGGCAAAGGGGACACCCTTAATTTCGTTCTCGACACGGGTTCGGGCATATCAGTGATCTCCGATAAAACGGCGGAGCGTCTGAATATCGGTTCGATCACAAAGGGCGGTTTTGCGAGGGGAATCGGCGGCGACGGAAAATTTGAGATCGTCTATGGATTTCTGCGCCAGATCGAGATCGGTGACGTAAAAATTCGCAGTGTGCCCGTATATATCCGCAAGTTTCATACCGACGGCAACGAGATCGACGGCTATATCGGCCTCGCTTTAATTTCTAAATTTTTGACCACGATCGATTACGGCAATTTGACATTTTCGCTCGCTAAAAAGGCCGAGTACGACATGCTGGCGGTTGAGGACGCCGGAGTTTCGCTGCCTCTTCGACTAACATCGAGCGGCTTTTTAAGCGGCCAGGTTCAGCTCGAAGGCGTCACCGAGTCACTGAATTTTATCGTAGACACCGGAGCCAGTGTTTCCGTAATTTCCGACGACGTCGCGAGTATGGAGGGCATCACGCCATTCGCATCGAGCGAGAGAATGCGTGTCATCGGATCCGCCGGGATTACGGAAGACGTTCCATCGTTCCTGCTGCCGAAAGTAAGTTTCGGTAAACATTCGCGAAAGAGCATTACGGCAATCGCCCTGGATCTGGATATGATCAATGAGGCATCGGGATTCGAACAGGCAGGAATTCTGGGCGGCAACTTCCTGCGAAATTACCGCATGACGTTCGATTTCAGGAATTCAAGAGTCACATTTGTTCCGATCAATATAGAGAAATAAAGTTAATACGGCTGCCCTGACCTAATAAATGAAGTTAAGCTTGTACTTAGAAACTTCCGTAGTTGGGGCGTACCTCGATAACGGCGACCCTTTCCGCCGCGATCTGACGATCCGATGGTTTGAGCACGAACTGTCGGAATATCAGGTTTACAGTTCTATCCTCGTCCAGCGCGAACTAGAACGCATCGACGAACCTCACCGTACGGGCTATCTAAAGATAATAAAGCCGCTCGAAAACCTCGAGCTTTCCGAAGAGGTCGCTATCCTCGCCGAAGGCTATATATCCCGTGGAATATTTCACCGGAAATTCATGGCTGATGCCATTCATGTAGCGCTTGCCTCGTATCATAAAATAGACTATCTCGTGACCTGGAACTTCGGCCATCTTGCAAATGTCCGGAAACAGGCGCGGGTTCGTCTTTTCAACACCGCAGCCGGTTTTTTCTCGCCAGTCATCGTTACGCCGGAATTTCTCGTTCATAGTTGAGTAGTGTGCGGGTCTTGACTATTCACGATTAACTATTCACGATTGACGACAACATGTACCGACGTTCAAAATTCCTTGAGGTGCTGCTTGAGATCCGGCAGGAAATGGCGCGAGAGGCGGACTATGATGTCGATTTCTTTGCCGAGATCGCCCGCTCCGGGAAATCCCCCCGCGAAAAATTGCGGCATTCACTGACAGATATCAGCGAATCGACGCCCCGCGGCACTGGCAGCGCAAAAAACTCGCACGATCGAAAAGCCTAGATCGTCCGCCTTGTGAATTCTTCGCTAAATTGATTTAATAACGCCATCGGCAATGTCCTAAAATTGTCCGTCCTTCACCCTTTCGATGTACAGATATTTAGTTTCCTGTTTGGTGGTTGTCGCTGTCATATCGGCGTCGGGCTTCTTCTTTTTTCGCGCATATTGGGAACACCGTTATGACGATCTCATCACGCGGCAGGCCAGAGTGTACCGGCTAGATGAAAAACTTGTCTGGAGCGTTATTTACGAAGAAACTTATTTTCAGGCATGGAAGATCGGAGCGGACGACGAGGTCGGGTTGATGCAGGTGACGCCGCTGGTCGCCAGGGATTGGGCTAAGGAAACGGGTTTTAAAGAATTCGAAAAGCAAACGGCTGAGAACGTCGTTGAATTTCTGGGCGATCCGGAGCGGAATATACAGATCGGAAGCTGGTATTTGGAAAAGATCCGCGAACGTTATCGCGGCCGTCCGGCCGAAACGGCGATGACGCTTACCGCCTACAACGCCGGGCCAAGCCGCGTCGAAGAATGGACCAGAGACGCGGATACCCGTACACTTTCTGAAGCCGAATTCATCTCGCGTATTGGAATCCCATCGACAAATGCGTATGTTTCATCGATCCTCGCACGCTATCGCGCCGAGCAGGTGAAACGCTAATGAAGATCCTTTCCGCCAACTACGTCCTCCCTATTTCTGCATACCCGATAAAAGACGGTGCCGTTGCAATTGACGGCGACAAGATCGCCGCAGTTGGGAAAGCGGCTGACATCATCGCGGCGTACCCGACGGCCGCGCATAAAAATTTTGGCGAGGCCGCGATCCTGCCCGGATTCGTTAACTGCCATTCGCATCTCGAAATAAGTTCGATGCGCGGGCTTCTGGACGATGTCGAACACGATTTCCGTTCGTGGCTTTTGAAGCTGAATGCCGCACGGGCCGAAATGTCCGATGACGATATCACGGAAGCCGCAACCGCCGGAGCGCTCGAAGGCGTACGGGCAGGCGTTACATGCTTTGGCGACATCGGACGTTTTGGAAGTGCCGGATTGAAAGCACTAAAAGCAACGGGATTGCGCGGTGTCCTTTATCAGGAAACTGAATTCTCACCCGATAATAAAACGGCTGTCGAAGACTTTACGAAGCTGAAAGATAAATTTCTGGCACTGCGCGAAGGCGGTACAGGCCTTGTCGAGATCGGCCTGTCGCCGCATTCACCTTATACAGTCAGCTCGCGGCTGTTCGAGCTGATCGCGGAATTTGCCATCGCCGACAATATAAAGGTCACGATCCACGCCGCCGAATCACTCGACGAGAAAAACCTGCTGGAAAACGGCACCGGTTTTTTCAACGACCTTTACGAAAAGTATGGCGTCGAATGGCAAAGCCCCCATTGCTCGTCCATAGAATTCCTGAACCGCACCGGAATTCTGCAAACAAAACCGCTGTTGGCTCACTGCGTTACCGTCTCTGATAACGACATCGAAATAATACGAAATTCCGGCTCACGCATCGCCCATTGCCCGAAGTCGAACGCGAAATTCGGCCACGGCTACGCGCCGTTCGAAAGGTTTCTGGATGCTGGAATTCCAACCGGTTTAGGCAGCGATTCAGTGGCGAGCAACAACATTTGCGACCTTTTGGAAGA
>JACMMN010000062.1 GCA_014379075.1 Pyrinomonadaceae bacterium
GAATCAGCCGAGGGATTTCGCTTATTTCGTTCTCGCCCTCGTTGCCTTCTGGTTCGGGACATCCGTTTCTGCCCGTGAGATCATACGCGAGCAGCCCGTTTACCGACGCGAGCGAATGGTCAATCTTGGAATTCTGCCTTATTTAGGATCCAAACTTTTCGTCCTCGGCATCATCGTAGGTTTACAGTGTTTAATGCTTTTCGTTCCGCTCAAACTGTTTGATCTATTGGGATTAATGCCGATGCCCGGCGAACTGGGCGGCATTCCGCAATTGTGGACGATGTTGCTGACGGCCGGGGTCGGTATTGCGCTTGGCCTATTAATATCGGCGCTTGTACGCACTTCCGAGATGGCGACGAGCGTTGTTCCGCTGATCCTTATTCCGCAAATATTGTTTTCCGGAATAGTCGGTGTTCCGGGCGGCATTAGTAAGATAGCGGGGCTTGCGATGCCGGCAGCTTGGTCGTTCGATACGATGAAGCGGTTCTCGACGCTCGATACGCTGGAAGAAGAAGGGGCGGATCCGCGAGGTAAAACGAAGGGGCTCGGTCTTTATAAATTTATCGAAAAAGAGAACGAGAAGAAGATCGCCAGGGCCGAGAAGGACTTCGAAGACTATAGAAAAGCCATCGGGGCACAGTTTCAGGACGAACCGGCGGCAACGACCGAAGATGCTCCGGTCAAAAGCGGCAGGTTCGGCAAGGCCGAGAAGATCCCGGAGGACCTAAGCGGCTATATTTCGTTCCTTCATCCGGCGATGAACGAGGTTTTAAATCAAATAGTGTTAATGTTGATGTTTGGAATGCTGGTGATCGCCGCTATAATTATCATGCGGTTAAAGGATATTGTTTAAAGAGGTTCGATGAGAAAGTTTTTTAATAGCACGGCACTTTTATTAATTCTTGCAGCAGTATTTTCGGGTCTAACCGGCTGCTCCGATTCGGATACCTCGCAGAAAGGCTCGGACGGCGTCCAGCCGGCAAATGCAGGTGCGGCCAAGAAACCTTCCGAGTATCCGCCTCTCGCTTCGAGCGTGGCGCAATCCGACATAAAAAATCTGGACGGCACGACTTTCAAGGTTGCCGATAAAAAAGGCAAAGTCGTATTGCTGAATCTGTGGGCGACGTGGTGCGGCCCGTGCCGCTCGGAAATGCCTGCGCTCGTCAGGATGCAGAACGCTCACCGGGATCAGGGTTTTGAAGTTATTGGCCTCAATACCGACGACGAAACAGTTGAGGATATAGGCAGTTTCAACGATGAGCTGAAGCTCAATTACGCTTTGGTTTGGGCCGATGACAAGCTGCAGTCCGATCTGATGAAGATCAGCAAATTCCCCGGAATACCGCAGAGTTTTTTGGTTGACCGGGACGGTAATTTGCGTGGCGTTTTCAAAGGGGCTAATCCGGCCGATATACGAAAAATGGAAGAACTGGTGGCGAAGGTCGTTCAGGGAGAAGATACGGCCCTGGAACAACCGGCCGCGGCAGACAGCACGGTCGAAAAGGCCGCGCAACAACCCGCAGCCTCGGACGGTGAGGTTCCCATGAAAGGAAGATCAAATTAAAAGTCATTCGCCGGTTCCCTGGAGTTTAGGCACTTTCGGTTCGACGAGCAGAGTTTTGAAACTGGAAAGGCTGACGAGTCCCGGGGCAGAGCCTTTCGGTTTATTCACGAATTTCTTTTGCGTGTAATGAACAGCAGCCTTGGGCCGCGACTTTCCCTGACTGTAAAATGCCGCGAGATGAGCGGCTTCGAGCAGCGTTCGCGGTGGAATTTCCTTCCGGTTCGGATTTCTGACCACTACATGCGACCCCGGATAATCGGCCGCGTGCATCCAAAGATCGAGCGATTTGGCGACCCGGAATGTCAGGAAATCGTTATCCTTTGCTTTTTTGCCGACCAATATTTCAAAGCCGTCCGATGATGTAAAACTTCTTGATCCCGAATCGACGGCGGGTTTCTTGCTGCCGGATCTTACGATGGCTTTTTTCCCGCTTCCGACGAACTCCGCAATATAATCCTCGTCCTTTGATTCGACCGCATCTTCGACCCGCTGTTTTTGCAGTCTTAGCTTTACAAGTTCGTCTTCGACGATACGAACGCGTTTTGCGATCTCCGCGCGTGCGTTTCGGGCTTTCGTGTAGCGTTTGAAGAACTTTTCGGCGGCTTCGGTAAGCGAATCGTTTTCGTCGGTTTCGATCTCGACCTGTGGCAGGTTTTCGTCATAGTAATCGGTTACGGATATCCTGCCGCCATCGCGTTTCGCGTTCGCCGCATTCGCCAGAAGCAGGTCGCCGAAGCGTTTCCATTTGTCCGCATTTCCGTGGCCCGCGAGATCGGCGTTCAGTTTTCCGATAAGTTTGCCGCGTTTGGCGATCTCCTGTTTCGATTTGCTTAAGGCCGCGTTCGCCAGCGATTGAAATTTTTTCTCCGCTGTCTTTTCGAGGTAGAAATAGTCCAGGGCTTCGGACAGTGAATCGTAGTTTTCCGGTAAAACGATATCTCTTTCCGGCCGTGCCTGGCTCCCGCCATCGCGAAACGGAGGTGCGTAAATGTCTCCCGCCGTTTGGCCTTCGCCGAACGGCTCGCGGGACGTTTCGAGTATCATCCGTCTTTCGTCTAACAAAAACAGGTTGGCAGAGCGGCCGGTGAGCTGAACAACCAAAGAAAAATTGTGATCCGTGCCGAGTTCATCACGGGTTGAAAGATCGAAATATAAAATGCGCTCGTCCGGTACAACTTCGATCTTGTCGAGTGTGGCTCCGGACAGCCTTTTTCGCAGGAACATGTGAAACGACGATGGCGTCCCCGATTGCTTTTCGAGGTCTTTTACACGCCGCCTAATAAGATAGATCCGGGGATTTGAAGGCTCGATGCTGACAAAAAGAAATGTCGAATCCGAAAGACGAAAATCAACCGCCAGCTCGAAACGGGATAGCTGAAAGATCTTGCCAAGCTTTCGAC
>JACMMN010000063.1 GCA_014379075.1 Pyrinomonadaceae bacterium
GCGTGGATAAAGATCAGCGGCGAAATCACTTCCGTCAGTCCTGCGAGTAGCGACCCGGGCAGTTCTCCTGTCAGTACCGCGAGCGGTAGCGACCGGGGCACTTCTTCTCCTGTCAGTACCGCGAGCGGTAGCGACCGGGGCATTACATCGTCGCTAATGAAGGTTCTCGGCGAAGAAAAGATCGCCCAACTAGTCGCCACGGCAAAAGCCGAACCAGGCGATGCCGTCCTCATCGTCGCCGGCCGCAAATCCGTCGTCGCGGCCGCCCTCGGCGCCTTACGCAACGAGATCGCCAGACGCGAAAACCTCATCGACCGTACGGCCTACAAACCTCTCATCGTCACTGAATTCCCGATGTTCGAGCACGACGAGGACAGCGATAGATATACCGCCGCCCATCACCCGTTCACCTCGCCGATGGACGAGGACCTTGAGCTTTTCAAACGCGCCGTCGAAAACGACGCGGAACATCACCTGCTCGGACAAGTTCGCGCCAAAGCCTACGACGCTGTCATCAACGGCTACGAATGCGCCGGCGGTTCGATCCGTATTCACCAAAAAGAGATCCAGGCCCTGAATTTCAAAGCACTCGGAATGTCCATCGAAAGCGCCCGGGCCCAATTTGGATTCTTCCTCGACGCCTTAGAATACGGCACCCCGCCGCACGGAGGCTTCGCCGCCGGCATCGAACGCACAAGCATGATCCTCTGCGGCACCGAAAACATCCGCGACGTCATGGCCTTCCCAAAAACCGCGTCGGCACAGGATCTGATGATGGACTCGCCGGGTGAAGTAGATGCATCGCAGCTGAAGGAATTGGGAATTGGAGTGAACGAGGAATGATGCGTTAAGCCAGAAGCATTGCTCCTGAACGGGAGTTTGGTACTGTAAAAACGGGTGGCGTTTTACAGTACCAAAGTGGCAAATCTACTGTATCAAACTCCCCGAATCACTGTATCAAACTACAAATCTTGCTGTATCAAACTCAATAAACATTGGGCCGCGATGCAAATTCGTCGAAATCTTGCAAAAACACTCCCGCTCAATTTTGGTTCGCGACCATCGCGAATATAAATTTCGAACTAAACGGGTTAAGATGTCGTAAAATAGAAATTACGATGGCAAAGAAATTCGACACAAATCCGCTCGATCCCGATTTCCCGCAAAGGGCGAAGGCCGTAGCGGCATCGACGGCGCCGCAGACGCCTTATAAAACTGCCGAATTTCCGAGCGCTCCATCGAGCGTTACCGAAGAAGAAACCCGCAGGTTTGGCGAAGGTGATTTTCAGGCTTACTGGCAGACAAGCCAGCAGCCGGCCGCTCCGTTGTATCACGCTCCCGCTTTTTCGGATATGAACGCCGCGTCGGACCGAAAAGTGGAAAAGGTTGGAATGCCGGAGAAATGGCTCATCGCAATGCCTTATCTGCCGTTTTCGATCGGCCTTGTTGCCGGGATAATATTGCTGCTCATAATTCCAAAGGAAGAGAACAAGGTGCGTTTTCACGCCGCCCAGGGCTTGGCCGCACACGTTGGGATTTTGATAGTTACTACAATCCTCGGCATCGTCGGAAATGTTTCCGATTTCGCGGGTATTGGAGATACTATTTTTTACCTGGTTACTACAGTTATGCTGATTGTCTTCGCGATCAAAGCTTGGCAGGGCAAACCGGTTCATATTGAATCGGTCGATGATCTAACAAACTTTCTGGAAGAAAAGATAGGCCCACTGAAATAAGCTGCTCTGAGCTATCTTAAAAAAAAAGAAATCAATATGTATTGTTCCGGCTGCGGAGTACAAATACAAGACGATCTTAATTACTGCAATCGCTGCGGCAGTAAGGTGCCGAAAAGCGATGCAGCATCCGTCGCCGAAAACTTTTCGCAAGCCGTGCCTTACATCGGCGGGTTCGGACTGCTGGCTTTTATTGTCGTAGTTCTAAGTCTTTTGAAGAAAGGCGCTGAGATGAATGCTCTCGTTCCGATCTCTTTTTTCTATCTGGCAACGCTTTTCGGTATCTGCTATCTCTTGATCAGCAGGGCCGTATCTCTGTCGCAAAAACGAAAGGTCGAAACCACAGATCCAGGGATCGCATCTCAGCCAGCATATCTTCGACCGGTAACTACGGCTCAACTTGAAGAACCAGGCGACATGCCGATCAGCGTGACGGAGCATACTACCAAAACACTTGATAAAGTTTTAGTAGAAAGAAAATAGGGTCTCTTCGAGAATTTATGTATTGTTCAACATGCGGAAACGCCGTAACTACCGACCTCAAATACTGCAAAAATTGCGGCGACAAGCTGGTAAAAGAAGTGGATAAGGACGGCATGCCGGGCAAGATGCTGGACAACATTCTGACGACGCTATTTCTCGTCGTAATGTTCGGACTCGGCATACTCGTCGGGTTGGTCGCCGTGCTTTTGAGCAGGGACGTCCAAACCGAGGTGGTTGTTTTGATCACGATTGCCTATCTCGCCGCTGTTTTCGGGATCTGCTACACGCTTCTTGGCCAGGTTCCGAAACTGATCGATGCAAAATTGAACAGACGAAATGATTCGCCTGACTTCGTGCCTCATGTACAACTTCCCGCAAAAGTAACCGGGCAGCTTGACGGCTACCACGAACCGGCGATGAGCGTCACGGAACATACAACCCGCACGCTCGATAAAATTCCAGTTGAACGCCGTTAGAAACTTTTCGCTTCGATCATATCTATCTTTTCACCGCGCAGTTTCAAAAGTGCTGTGATTACCAAATAGATCGCCAGCAAAATCAAGGCAAGCGAGGCCACGCCGTTAATGAGTTTTATATCAAAACCCGCAGTCGTGCTTAGATTCCCGTAAACCATTAGGCCGAGCGCCCATAGGGTAATTACCAAAACGAAAAGCATTGGCAGCAGCGTAAAGGCGATGCGCTTGCGGGCCTGATGAAGCCAAACCGTTATGGATAAAAGGGTCAAAGCCGCGAGCATTTGGTTCGAAGCACCGAACAACGTCCAGAAATCGAGGTACGAACCGGGCTTGGCGAAGAAGATCAGGAGGAACGGCATTGCAACGGTAACGAGCGTTCCGATAATTGCGCCGATTCTTCCCGGAATGCCAATAAGCTCTTGCACGATATATCGCCCGAGCCGCATGCAGACATCCAGCGTATCGAAAACAAAGGTCGAAAATGCCATCGCTCCGAATGTGATAGCAAATGAAAGATTCTCGCGGCCGATCAGAAGCGTGAGAAAATTGCCAATACCGTTTCCGTAGATCTTACCTGCCGAAAGAGCTTTTCCATCAGGTGCGAAAAGCATTTCCTTCGAGGCGATCATTACCGTTACGAGAGCGATAAATGCAACGAATCCTTCGGCCAGCATCGCTCCATAACCGACTGGCCGCACATGCGATTCCTTATCGATCTGCTTCGAAGTCGTTCCGGAACATACAAGGCCGTGAAACCCGGAACACGCTCCGCAGGCAATCGTCACGAACAAAAATGGAAACAGCATCCCGGTCATTCCGCCGACATCGAACGACTTAAACGCCGGCTGCTCTATAGAATAGCCGCCAAAGAATACTCCGACGACGCCCACCGCAATTGCCGCATACAGCACAAAACCGCCGAGATATCCGCGAGGCTGTAATAGCGCCCAAACCGGCACAAGTGAAGCAGCGATGCAGTAGATCAATATCAGGATCGACCAGCTTAAATGACCAAAATTGAGGACATACGAATACTGAGTGCCAAGATACGATAGAGCGAATGTCGCGGGCACAAAGATAATCGTCGAAAGCCAGAGGGGCGGTTTTATATATCGCTCGACAAGTCCGAGAATTATCGAAAGCAGCAAATACATCACGCTCGCAAATGCCACCGCGCCGCCGGGATTAAAACCGGTTTCGCCAACAAGAGCGTCATCCCCCGAAACGAATGTACCGGCGGTAATGTCGGTGAAGGCGACGATCACATACACGAGGGCGATCCAGATAAACGCCATCATCGCCCGCCCGGCGCCGATTCCTAGTTTTTCCTTAGTGATCTCGGCTATTGACTGCGCACCATGCTTTACCGATGAAGCCAGTGCGGCAAAATCATGTACGGCACCGATGAGAACGACGCCAAGCGCGATCCAAACAAGACAAGGCAACCAGCCGAATGCGACGCACGCAATGATCGGCCCCGCAATCGGCCCGGCCGCCGCAATTGCTGAAAAATGCTGTCCGAAAAGGTAAAATGGCTTCGTCGGAACAAAATCTTCGCCATCGCTTAACATATTCGCTGGTGTTTCGCGGGAATCGTCAAGCTTAAATTGCTTCGCAATCCACCGGCCGTAAGCGAAATAGCCAAATACGAGCCATGCGAGGAAAACGACCGCCAGAAGAGTCAACATAAGGTTTCCGTTATTTATCCTTGGAAAGGCTGGAAGCGAGATTAATTTACGATATTTTTGGTAAACTCGGCAAGCTTGATGTCTAAAATCTTAGGTTTGAAAATTATCAGCACAAGTGCGAATCTTTCACCAAAAAAGAAAAATTATGAATCAGCAAAAATCCATACAGGAAATTTACTCCCCGAACGGCATTTGCTTTGGATGCGGGCCAAAAAACGAGAAGGGTCTTCGTATTCGTAGTTTTACGGATGGCGATGAGTTCGTTGCCGAATGGCGTGCCGAGCCGCATCACGAGGCGTTTGCGGGCGTCCTCAACGGCGGAATTATCGGAGCATTGCTTGATTGTCATTCAAACTGGGCGGCCGCATATCACCTGATGAAAAAGGCCGGTGCCGGCCACGCGGCTTGTACCGTGACGGCCGATTTCCATGTGAAATTATTACGCCCGACGCCGAGCGATGCACTAATAACGTTGAGGGCGCGAATTGTCGAATCATCCGAAGACCGAGCAGTCGTCGAAGCCGAATTAATTGCCAATGCTAACGTATGCGATACTTGCAGGGGAACTTTCGTGGCGGTCAAGGAAGGACATCCCGCCTATCACCGTTGGTAAGAAATTGGGAATACATTTTGGCGATCTGCTCCGTGTAAACGTTTCGGAGTCCTAACTTCTCTATCCATTGATTCTGCTCGCCCATCAGTTGCGGCAAATATACGACGTCGGATAATGCGTAATCGACCAGTTCCTCAGTCCAGATCCCGTTCCACGACCGGTTAAATTTTGCCCGCTGCGACTTATCCAGATCGACGGCGAAATATCGATACAGCGTTTCAGCCAGCGAAGCGGATTGATTCGCCCCGCGCGTCAGCACCTTTTCGGCGATCATCGTATCGAAGACATTATGCACGCTATAACCGTTCTCACGAAGAAAATCGAGGTCGAACTTAGCGTTGTGAAATATCTTGATGATTGCCGCATCCTCAAAAATTGCGCCTAACTTTCCGAGCTGCACGCCCTCGCTGATTGGAACCAACGCATTAAAATCACCGTCGGAAAATTGAATCGAAAAAAGCCTGCCGTACTTCGCGCTCAAACCAGAGGTTTCCGTGTCGCAGCCGATAATTTTCGATGCCGATAGCTTTTCGAATGCGAATTCGATTTCTTCGGATGTGCGGGCGACCAAAATATTCACACTTCGATTGTAGATCACTAAACATCAACGCGGAAATGTATTAAGCTAGTGTGAATTTATATGCCGCAAACATTATCAGAAGTAGAGGTTCGTGTTCTTGGAAGCCTCGTCGAAAAACAATTGACCACGCCGGAATATTATCCGCTCACGATGAATGCATTAACGGCAGCTTGCAATCAAAAAAGCAATCGCGATCCTGTAATGGCCCTTGATGACACGGCAATTTTAAAGGCGATAGATAGTCTTCGGGATAAAAATCTCGTTTATCTCTATTACGGCAGCACAAGCCGGACTGTGAAATACAAGCATATGCTGCCAAGCGTTTATGAACTGGAACCGCCCGCAGTTGCCGTCCTGGCGGTGCTGGTTCTACGAGGAGCGCAGACGCTTGGTGAAATTCGCGAACGTACCGGGAGGCTTTTCGAGTTTTCGGGACTTGGCGAAGTGCAGGAAACGCTGGATGACCTTTCGCGACGCGATGAGCCGCTGGTTGTCAAACTTGAACGCCAGCCTGGCCAAAAAGAGGCCCGCTTCGCACATCTATTGTCCGGTGAGATCGATATAGAAAGTTTGAATATCGCGCGGGATCGGCCGGCTACTGCTGGTGGCCAATCGAATGACCGGATCGAAAAGCTTGAACAGGAGATCGAACTTCTCAAAAACGAGTTCGCATCGCTGAGATCAACATTCGAGGAGTTCAAGAAACAGTTCGACTGATAGCCGCATTCCGTCCAATCCGACAGAGATACTCTAAGAATGCAGGCGGGTATCTACTGAAAAACTCTGGCTGACCGATGACTGGGCATTTTGGGAGTCCTGAGCTGTTACCGTAAAATTCCATGTTCCTTTTAATCTTGCTCTCCCGTGTACCACGCCGTTTGCTGGATTCAACCGCAAACCTGGGGGCAAAGCTCCCGAAGAGATCGACCACACAAACGCACCCGATCCGCCCGAGGCCTGTAAGGTCTGGTAGTAGAACCGATGCAACAGCGCATTCGGTAAACTGCCTGTCAAAATCTGCAAGGGAGCCAACGGTGCAAATTCAAAAGCTCCTATATCAAGAGTGCCGTTCACCGGACGTACCTCGCTTGATTGATGGTTTAGATAATGCCTGACTGCGTTATTTGCGGGTAAGACATCTGAGTTTAGGGGCGAACCCGAGTTCACGGCTTGTCCCGTATTCAAGAGGCGGAAGTCCTGACCCGTTAGATCTACAAACCCCGGTGCCGTTCCTGTTACAAAGCTTGTTCCGCCTGAAACTATTCCGTCAAAGCCGCCTTCAAAAGAATTTCGCCAGCCTGTCTTCGACCAATTATTCGCCAGAAAAAGTACGCCCGATTCGGCCAGCACCGCAAGACTCGTTCCGGGATTTGTCGTGTAGAAAATATTGTTGCGGGCATCGCAAAGATCTTCGTTTGTCGATAAGCGGAAAATCACTGTATTCCCAGTTCTCGTCGAAACGATCGTGTTGTTATAAAAATAAAGCTTGCCCTTGCGGTAGTTAGCGGTCGTGCCGCTGTCACCGCCATAATGAGTAACCTGATTATTTCCGCCGTCCGGTTTGATAAGGATATTTCCGTACACGAACGTCTTTCGGTATTCGGGTGCGTTGCGAATTTGTATGCTGTCTTCGCCATCGACGAGATCGAAATTGCGATTACCGCCTTCGACCCAATTATAGCGTACGACCAGTCCCGCGGAACGGTCCTTCAGATTCACACCGCCCGATCCGCTGCGAAGCGGGCCGAATCTATTGTATTGAAAGGTAATGCCGATCGCAGCAGTGTAATTATTGTGCTGGAGGATGCTCCCGACAATGCCGTTACCCAGTATGTAATTGCCTTCAACGAGTATATTCCGCGAAACGGTATCGTCGCTCGACGCAACAAAAAATCCATTTGCGCTGTCATGCAGTTTACAATTCCGAACCGTTATATTTTCGCCTTTTTCGACGTAGATCGACGAAGCGGCACTCGAATAGGTCTGTGTCGCTCCGCTGTCGTCGGTGAATTGATAACTCGGGTGTGCGCTGCGTATCTCGAGGTTCTCGATAACGATATATTTCGGCATTGTGTCCTGGGGAACGTTGGAAGAGCCGATCTTGATGACGCCGCGCTGTTCGCTGGCAAAATTTAGATTCTGCGGCGTTACCGCACCGTTTCCGTCGATAACTGGAAGTTCTCCGTTGGCATTCGGCACACCGCGAACTGTGATCGGCATTTGGGCGGTACCTTGTCGGCATATCACCCATTTTTCCTTATATGATGACGGTTTCCAGTATATCAGCACAAGATCGCCTGGCTGGAGCGTCGCCCACGGCACCTCTGCGATAGTGTCCATCGGCGTATTGGGTCGTACCTCATAAGTGGCGGCGTTCGTGGAACCACAGGCACAGACAAGCAGCGACAGAATAAACAGAGATTTTTTCATTGGCACCACTGGACCAGAAAATAGAAGAACGTGAGGGGATTTTAAGTAAGTTTGAACAGGTTTAACATTGCCTTTAAATCTACCACATCGGCGAACTGAACGTCCACAAAAAAAGAGAGCCCGATTAAACCTGCTCTCGCACATGGTCGGGAGATCGAACTCGATCAACGTCGGGCAATTTCATTTATTCTTACGCACGTTGACGACAGCGATTATGCAGTTACGCATTGGGAAGTTAATGCGAATTTTGGCATAATTACGATTTTGGCATTGTTTCGCGTAGAGGTATTGTAGATCACCGAATCGATTCGCCCTTTGATCCGATCTTGGAAGTTAAATAAATGAATTCTATTCTCGATCACTTCAAGCATATCGATGCTCTTCTCGAAGGGCATTTTATTTTGTCGAGCGGACTGCACAGCCCTAACTATCTTCAGTGTGCCCTGGCCCTTCAATATCCGTCGGACGCCGCGTTGTACGGCCGAAAAATGGCCGAGCTGTTTCTGAATTCGAATGTCGATACCGTCGCTTCGCCGGCGATCGGCGGTTTGGTAATTGGGTATGCCGTTGCGCAGGCTTTGAACGTTCGGTTTATCTGGACTGAAAGACAGGATGGCGAAATGACTCTGCGTCGCGGATTTACCCTTAAGCCGAACGAGCGAATTCTTGTTGTCGAAGATGTCATCACCACCGGCGGTTCCACGCGCGAATGCATAGCGGCGCTCGAAAAATACGATGCCGAGATTGTCGGAGCAGCTTCGATAATAGACCGTTCGAAGGGTAAAGCTGATGTAGGCGTTCCGCGAATCTCGCTTGCCAGCCTGGATGTGCCGAGTTATGCCCCGGACGACTGTCCGATATGTGCCTCTGGAGACGCCGCATACAAGCCCGGAAGCAGAAACTGAATAATCTCCGAGCCATAACTCTTGAAATAAAGAATGCCGGCTTTCCGGCTTTTTTGCATTCGCGCACGGAACCGGAATAACATTTACCAAACATGAATATCTGGCAGATTATCAGCAGGCTTTGGCCCTTCGCAAAACCCTTTAAGGGACTGGTGATCGCTTCGCTATTTCTGACGCTGATCGGTGCATTCGCAGCGCAGGTCAATCCGCTCGTGTTGCGTTATACGGTAGATACGGTCGAACGGCTTCTGCGCGAAGGCATCGGCGCGCGGGAAAGCACTTCGCTGCTTTTATTTATTTCGGCGATCTTGTTCGGCAAAGAAATTATAAATATCTTTGTGAAATACGGCCAAAGCATGGTCGGTGAAAATCTTCGCGTTAATCTTTCGAGTTCGCTTTCGCAGTATGCAATCGAAAGAGTTCTATCTTATCGCTATTCTTTTTTCGCCGATGAGGATAACGCTACCGGGAAACTTCAAACGCGGATAGATCGCGGAGCGGAAAGTTTGACAAGCTTTGTACAGAATATCTTTATCGATCTGCTTCCGCTTTTTGCTAACGCGATTTTGGCCCTTATGTTAATGTTTTCGGCGAATTTCTATGTCGGTCTCGTCGCGTCAATTATAATGCCGGTTTATTTTGTTCTTAGCTGGAAACAGGCGGGATTATTAAAAGGAGTCCGTCGCGGACTTCGGGCATTGCGCGAGCAGAAAACAAATGGCCTGTTCAATATCATTGAATCGATTATCGTCATCAAGTCCTTTGTTCGCGAGGAATACGAGCGTGAGAAGCAAAATACCCTACAGCAGAACCTTATAAAAGCACAGCTCAAACAGCGTAAGACAAATTACGTTTTTGACGCTATGAAAACCTTTATTGAACAGGTCGGCATCGTTTTGATCATTATTTTGACGGCCTATCTCGTGCTCGACGAGAAGATGACTATCGGGGCGATTCTCTTTCACATTCTGCTTTTTAATAATGTATCGGCGCCGATCCGCCAACTTCACCGGATTTACGACCAGATGAATGAGGCACTAACCTATGCCGAAGGCTTTTTCGAAATTCTGGACGCGGATGAAGCGATTGAGGAAAGTGGGCAAATTACCAGCGATAAATTGAAAGGCGAATTCGAGTTAAAGAACGTCAGTTTCACTTATCCGAACGGAACACAGGCTTTATTCGATGTAAACATGACGATCCCGGCCGGAAAGACGGTAGCTTTCGTCGGGCTCTCCGGTGCGGGCAAATCTACACTGTTGAATCTTCTTTGCAAATTTTATAAGCCAACGACGGGTCAGATTTGCCTCGACGGCGAGGACATTCTGGAATACGAAACGCATTTGCTGCGGCGAAAGATCGGCCTAGTACTGCAGAAAAATCATATTTTTCGCGGGTCGATCGAGGAGAATATAAAATACGGCTTTATGCGTGCGACCACCGAGGATGTTGTCGCCGCGACCAAGCAGGCTTATCTTCACGAACAGATCGAAAAACTGCCCAAAAAATATGAATCGGAAGCCCAATCGCTTTCCGGCGGGCAGCAGCAGCGGATAGCCATTGCCCGGCTTTTCCTAAAAAATCCGCCGATAATCTTTCTTGATGAGCCGACAGCGAGTCTCGACGCCGTCGCTACCGAGCAGATCAAAAACAGCCTCGACGCGATCAAGGAGAACCGCACAACGGTCGTCATATCGCACAGCATTTCGCAGATCATCGATTCGGATGTGATTTATGTTCTGAAAGAAGGACGAGTCGTCGAGATCGGAACGCACACCGAACTGTACTTAAAAAGCGGAACTTATTATGAGATTTTTAACGCGTCGGCAAGGAGTTTGAATCTCGACAAGATATCGCGGACGCTGGACAGCGGATTAAATTAACCCGAACAATTATGATCAAAAGGGAAAAGCCGCATTCGAGACGCGGCTTTTCTAATCTCGACATTTCTGCCGGGATTAATATCTGCGGTAATAACGTCCGTTACCGTAGTAATAATTAGACCGTCGGTTACGGTTATTGTATCGATTGAACCACTGGCTCTTGCTACTTTGTCCGATGCTGCGGCGGCGGTCCTGCCGTGCATCTCGTATATCATCTCGATAATCCCTGCGGGCCGAGCGGCGGCTTTCGCCTCTCCTGATATCCCTTCGGTAGTCACGACGAGCGTCACGAACTTCATCCCTGTACTCACGCCTTATTTCACGTCGATTCTGTGCATTTGCAACATCCGCGCTTACAAAAATCAGTCCCAATGCAAATGACACAATTCCAATTTTCAGTAAGTATTTCATCATTTCTCCCCTTGTATTTTATTCGCACCGTTCGGTGCCGATCTATTTATTTCACAAAGACATTTTCAATGTGTACTCATCAAAAAGGGCAATGATTGTGCCAAGAAGTCGAAATCAGAAGGATGGGCCGATGAACGGGGCTGGCGAACTAGTATGAACTAAACGGTATTAAAGCTTTTTCGCTACGATTACAATGGAAACTCCGAATGGAAAGTTGAAATTTTTTAACCATAACCGCTCTGCACCAAAAAGTCTGCCGAATATACCATTCAGTGCAGAAATACCAATATTGTTTTCCGATTCAGGTTTGATGCCCGTTAGTTTCATCAACGTGCGGCCGGCTAAAATCGGCGCAAAAAATGTCCAATTGGCGTAGGTCGCACGTTGGACGGTAAATCCCGCTTTTCCCAGCCTTTCGACAATTTGTTTCCTCGTATAGCGGATGCGGTGATGTGAAATATCGTCCTGCACACCCCACAGCCACATAAACGCGGGCACGAAGATAAGCGAATGCCCGCCGGTCTTGGTCACACGGTGCATTTCTTTCAAACCTGCAACATCGTCATCAAGATGTTCGATAACGTCAAGGGCGGTAGTAATATCAAAGCTCTCGTCCTCATAAGGCAGAGTTTCCGCCAAGCCTTTTTGAACCTTCAAGCCTTTTTGCCGGCAAAATTCGAGAGCGTCGTCCGAAACATCAACGCCTTTGGATTCGCCGAATTGCGCAAGCATCTCGAGATTTGCTCCGGTTCCGCAGCCAACATCGAGAATTTTCGGGCTCTCTACTTTGTACTTTGTATTTTGGACGATCTGTCTGAGAAAACTCTCAAGGATCGCCCTCCGTCCGACAAACCACCAATGCGAGCCTTCCACATCGTCCATAATGGCGTATGTGTGTTGCTCCATTTCCTGTGGTAACGCTGAATTCATTCTTTTAGTTTGCCACGAATTACGCGGATAGCGCGAATGAGGATTTGGGAGTGATCTATTTTTGCCGTAATCCAAGAAGTTGGCTGGCGAACGCCCCCGGATTGCCATCGATCGTCAGACCGTAATTATCACGGAGTCGGCACCCGATGCCGACGTCGTTCAGGAAACATTGACCTTCGCCGTTTCGGCCGAGAATTAATAGTTCGAGGCCTTCGGTTAAATAATCTTCGCTCGCAACCTGTAGCATGTATTCGCCAGCGTTTTTATGCGCGGCAAGTTCGAGTTCATACAAAGTTGGATCGAAGATGCTGAGCGGATTCACAGCGGCGTTAGACAAGGTTTCAATGGTTTGGGCGAAATCATAGGCGTGGCGGCCTTCGTGAACGAATGTGCCTTCGCAACCGCGCTGGCCGCCGGTGTCGATGGTTTCTTCGGCGATGGAAATGTAAACCTCGCCAAGTGCTTCGATGAAGCCAAGTCTTCCGTCCGCAATTTTTTCATTGGTTTCATCCGCATCGATCAGACCCGTGACACCCGAAGCTTTGACAATACTGACCGGCTGAACGCGGACAAGCAGATCGGATTGAAGAATCTGACTTGCCATATGACGATGGAAATCATTGCCTTTTTCGAGAATTGTATCGAAGGCGTCCTCTACGGATTTGCGATAATATTCCGCAATATCTCGTTCAAATCTCATAGGACCTTCCCGAATCCGCACCAGCTATTTTGATTATGCCAGACAATTTCGACATTCTCGGCTTTGATCTCCTTCCACCAGCTTTCGAAATCTTTCTTTGTGATGTAAAACGCGGTCGGTGCGACTAAATGATCGAAGACGATATTATGCTGTTCGCGCCAGCCGAAGGTGCCGAGGTGATTGAGATAATCGTTGTAGAACAGATGTTTTGCAAGCGGTTTTGCGGCGCTATTTGCCGGGCGGTAAATGAGTTTGGTTGCCAGGAAAACGCTAAGTGTCGGCAGCTTTGAAAGTTGGTACAGCATCGGTTGGCTGATCTTAGAAGTAAATCCTTCGCGGACGGGATTTACGTATTTCGTGATCCATTCATTATTTTCGGCTCCGTAAACCCACGCCGACATGCTTCCGCCTTTTGTCAATTTAGAGACGAGCGAAATGAACGCCCGTTTCGGATCGGGGGTGTGATGAAGCACGCCTATGCTAAAAGCGAAATCGAAAGCTTTTTTCAGTGGAAGTTTGAATAGATCGGCTTGGATGATATGGACATTCGGCATTTCACGGGTCAGCGTAAAAGCGGATTCGACGCCGTCGCCTAGATCGATACCGACGACTTCCTTTGCACCCCATTCCGCTGCCAATTTCGTGTGACGCCCTTTACCGCATCCGCCCTCTAAGATGATCTTGCCCTTAAAAAATTCTTTTTTAACCGGTTGCAGCCAGCCAAGGAACTGCTCGGAATACTTTTCGTCCTCTTGCGTAAAATGTGTCCACTGCCAGCCAAAATTCTCAGCCGTTTCGGCCTTATCTTCTTCGATCTTAGAGAGATCGACAAAACGGGGCACTCCGCGAACGATCTTATATTCCCTCGTGCATTTCCTGCACGTCAGGACCCCGTCGATGATTTCCTTGTTCTCGTATTTAGCGGCATGGGCCAGTAAAATATCACCGCCGCAGGTTGGGCATGCCAAAAGGTCCAAAAGTTTTTCCTTCATCTAAATCGATGGAACGCGGACACCCTGGTCCGCGGCACCTGGCGGACTAAGAATGTCCGCGTTCCATTCTTCCTCTAAATTTTTCAAACTGTTCGTGGGGAAAAGGCTGCCGCCAGTTAAATTCAAATTCATCGGTCTCGCGGTCGGCATAAAGCTGATTGAAAGTTTCCGAAAAAGACGAGCAGATATCTTTGACCGTTCCCTTATGCGAAAAAGCGACCTCGCGCTCCGATACATCACGCTTCCCGGTCGGATATTGATAAATTTCGAGCAGCAGACTGTCGCTCTCGCGAAGGAAACGAAAATCGAATTCTTCCGGGTCGCGGTTCCATTTAAGTAAATATTCGTTTTGCGGCAATTCTGCATCAAGCAATGCCGTTAAGATTTGCAAAAGCTCAGGCATCGCGAATTCATGCGGTGTGTGAGCGGTCGTCGTATGAAATTCGCTCGCGCCGTCCTCAAAGCCGATGGACATCCATCCGCATTGCGGCGAGTTAAAGCTGACTTCCAATTTTCCCGACATAAGCTAATTATGGTAACTTTTTATGAAATGTTCGACAAACTACGAAGACATTAAAGCAAAAAAACGGAGAAGACCATGAAACAAATTTTTTTCGCGATTTTCGTCTCCCTAATAATTTTTCCTATGACTTCGAATTCACAACGAACAAAGAAAAAACCTGTGCCGAAACCGACAGGTGTCAACATTCTGAAGCAGGATCCGGTTTTCCCCGGGTATATCTTTCATATAAGAGTAGATGCTGATAAGACCTCTCAAATACAGGTTTTAACTGGATATGAATATCGTGACCTCGATAATGTATTACTTAAAAAAGCGCTGTCCGAATACTTGGTAATGCAGACGCCAAAGCTGTATCAAAGGCCGGTCGGTCCTTTTGTTTTTATTCGTCCTAACCCTGAGTTAGATTTCAAAACCGTGGTCGACGTAGTTAAATCGGTCAGAGAATCAGGCCCGTCGGAACTCACGGTGGTCACACCGGACGGTCACAATCTGAACATTCCGGCGGAACCTAAGTTAACATCGGAGATTAATGTAAAGCCGAATCCGTTGACTCTGGTCGTCAGTCTCGACAAAAGCAAGAATATTACATTAAACAATGAGGAAAGCGGCAGTTTGAGTGATCCGTCACCGCTCATCCGCAGGTTGAAAGACATTTTTCGAGAGCGGACGGAAAATGCTGTATTTCGGGAAGGCACATATGAGATTTATAAGACGGTTTACATCAAAAGTGCGCTTTCGAATACATTTGCTGATCTAATAAAAATCGCGAAGGCAGTTGACGAATCAGGAGCTGACCCGCTCGGATTACAAGTTGATGACTTAGAGCAATGAAACAATACCACGATCTTCTAAAGCATATTTTGGATAGAGGCGTCCGGCATAAGGATCGCACGGGTGTGGGTACGATCTCCGCCTTCGGATATCAAACGCGGTTCGATCTACGTGAAGGCTTTCCGATCGTGACGACGAAACGAGTTCCGTTTCGGTGGGTCGCCGAAGAGCTTTTCTGGTTCCTGAGCGGTGATACGAACGAGAAAAATTTGCGTGCTCGCGGTGTCGATATCTGGGCCGAGTGGGCAACAGCGGAGCAGGCGGCAAAATTTGAGCGATGTGAAGGTGATCTCGGTCCGGTTTACGGCTATCTATGGCGTTCGTTTGGCGGCGATTATCCGAAGATGGACGGCGTCGATCAGATCGCCCGGCTTATAAACGAGATAGAAAATAATCCGAATTCGCGGCGTTTGATCGTTACGGGTTGGAACCCGGAAACATGTGATGAAGTGGCTTTGCCGCCGTGTCATACGCTGTTTCAATTTAAGGTCGAAAATGACAAGACGCTCCATTGCCAACTTTACCAGAGAAGCGCCGATGCGTTTCTCGGCGTGCCGTTCAACATCAGCAGCTACGCTCTTCTAACACATTTGGTGGCGCATTCCTGTGGTCTTGAGGTTGGAGATTTTATACATACATTCGGCGATCTGCACATCTACTCGAACCATCTCGAACAGGTCGAAGAACTGCTGTCGCGCGAACCGATGGAACTTCCAAAGCTTGAACTTGTCGACGCGGAGGGCCTGAAAGGATTGGAGGGACTCCTGAATCTCAAATACGAAAACCTCCAATTGATAGGCTATCAATCGCATGCGAAGATCGCCGCACCCGTTGCCGTTTAAATCAGGCAGCTTTTGCGGAACTTTTTTTAATCGCACGGCCGCGGCCATAATTAGATATACTTTCAAAACTACGGACAAGGGGAAAAATGGCAGTTTCCAAACCGGCTTTCGATCCGCAAAAAGCTCGTGAAATGATCGAGAAGGGCCACCGTTCGAAATGGTGGCTGCGAAAGGGAGGCATGTCCAGCGGCTTCCACTACGTGGATTCGAGCGGAAAGAAAATCACGAACCACCAGCAGCTTGAGAGAATCAGGTTGCTGGTTATCCCGCCGGCATGGAAACATGTTCGAATATCCCCGACAATGGGCAGCCGCCTTCAGGCGGTCGGAATGGATACCACTGGCCGGGTGCAGTATCTTTATCACGCCAAATTTTCCGAAAAGCAAAAGAATAGAAAATTTTCGAAAATTGAAACATTCGGCAAATACCTTCCGCGCCTGCGAACTGTAACGAACGAACATATCGCTCTTAAAGGTTTTCCGCGTGAAAAGGTTTTAGCGGTGATGATGCGGCTGATAAATTCCCTCTACATCCGAATAGGGACGGAAAAAAGCGCAAAGCATTATAAGACCTTCGGCATCACGACTTTGCAAAATAAACACCTGATGATCGGCAGAAAAGGCGAGCTTGTTTTTGAATTCGTCGGAAAGAGCCACGTCAAGCACCGGCGGGTGCTGGTAGATGAAGAGCTCGCTTCCGTAATGAAGCAAATCAAGGAATTAGGGGTAAAGCGCAAGCTGTTTCACTATCTAGATGGCGACGGCAAACCGCGAAATATAAAACCTTCCGATATAAACGAATATCTCAAGGTCGCCACGGCTCCGGAATTTTCGTCCAAAGACTTTCGGACTTGGGGTGGAACACTGCTCGCGGCAATCGAACTTGCCGAGATAGGAAAATCCGAGAACGAAAAAGAATTAAAAAAAAATATAAACCGTGCCGTGAAAAAAGTGGCCGAACAGCTTGGAAACACGCCTGCCGTGTGCCGGAGTTCTTACATTCATCCGAAGGTTTTGAAGAACTACGAAGCCGGAATCACACTCGATGAATTTCGCACGCGAAAAGCCCGCCGCATAAGCCTTTCCGCACCCGAATATGAGGCTGAGGAAAAAGCACTGATGCGGCTTTTCGAAGGAAATAGAACTGGATTGTGACCAACTGGATTTTATCTTGATCTATTTTCTAATGAATACGACCCCAGACTGTTCCGCCTCGAGCATTTGGCGAAAAAATCTTTAACGCTGCCGTATTGGTCTACCCTAATTATTGCCCGGGTCAAGAAATTCTATTTGCTAGCTTTTGAGTGGATATCTGGTAAGTGTTTAATCTTAATTATCGCCAGTCCTCGTCCTCCTCCTCGTCCTCATCTTCAGCATTTGCTACTTTACAAGCAACTCCGATTGACTCCTGTAGAATATAATCCTCTTTGGAAATTTTGCCAGATGGAAGTACGGTAATTGTTATTTTACTAGGGCGAAAAGCAGCATTAGGTGTTGCTCCACTTGAAGTAATGTTCCAAGCCGCAGTATTGTCTTTAGACTTCGTACAATCAGTTCTACCTAGAATAACTACGTGCTGATTGGGTCCGTAGAATCTAGTGTAAAATGAAATGTCCGTGCCGCCACTATCATGGTGATGAATAATGTTAGCAATATCAACTTGAATATACTGATTCGGGCTAAGAAGTCCAGCACTGACTACTTTAGGTAAATTTGCCCAATTAGCTGTATTTGCTGGCTGATAAGTTTGTCCAAAGGCGTTGGTTGCTACAACTCCCAAAATAAATGTCACCACTGCGACAACGATAATTTTTTTCATGGGCTCCTATTTTCTGGCGAAGAGTGCGGGATTCACGAGCGTATTCTACAAGAATGCCGGGGTGATAGCAATGAATTTGGGGCAATAAACCTATCGAGTATGATTATGTTACAATCAGCCAAATTTATTGAGCATTTTTACGTATCCATTTAACACAGGAGACAATTGATGGCCGTCGATTTGAGGCTTATTTTCGCAAAAGGACCACCGGAGCCTGCTCGGCGTTGAGCATGCTCGTAAAGAAATCCTTTACCTCTTTATATCGCTCGATCGAAACGGCGGAACGGTTTGTGGTCAGCGAACGCGTGAAGATAAGCTTACTTTCCTTAACTTCGTAAGTGGTCGTGTATTTTCCAAATGCGGTCGTCAGATTTACGGCGTCGGGCATTTCATCGACGGCGAATCCGGCGGGAAGGCTGAA
>JACMMN010000413.1 GCA_014379075.1 Pyrinomonadaceae bacterium
CGGTAATTTGCCGACACCTTCCCAATAACCGTCAAGCGAGGCTTGTGCGAAAGATGTCGCTATTCCAAAGCTGCAAAACGTCAGCAAAAATGCGCTGATAACAATTAAATTTTTCATTAAGTTAGATTCCTTACTTCTACTGAATAATTAAAACTCCGGCGGCAAAATTCTTTCGATAAATTTCACCGGAAAGATATATAAACATCAGAGGCTTAAATGGTCTTTCAAAATCCGAACGCGGTCACGAGCCACGGCTAATTCCGTGCGCTTTTCATCTTTCAGACGAACCAGAACGCCTCCGGCGAACCATTGATGAATCTCCCTCACGAAGTTTGTATTGAGCAATGTTGCCCGGTGAATGCGAACAAAAACTTTCGGGTCAAGCCGCTGCTCAAGCTCGTTAATGCTGTAGTCAACGACATATTTCTTTGTTCCGGTGACGGCAAACGTCAATTTATTTTCAGCAGAAAAATGCGTTATTTGAGCAATCTCGATAAGTTGTGTTCGCTCGCCCAGACGCGAAGCGATGCGATTGGGAAAGCCCGTTTGTTTTGTATTTAACGCTGTCGCCAATTCTTCAACCGCCGCCCGCCATTCAGGTTTTTGCGCGCTTCCTCCGCGCAATCGCTCAACTTTACTCAGGGCGCGGTCAAGCTGTTCGCGTTCGACAGGTTTCAGTAAATAATCAATCGAGTTCACTTCAAAAGCCTGCAATGCGTATTGGTCAAAAGCCGTCGTAAAAATAACAATCGGCTCGTAGGGCAGCCGCGCCAGCATTTCAAAACCGTTTAAGACCGGCATCTGTATATCGAGAAAAAGAACTTCAGCCTGCTGTTTGGAAAGCGCGGCGACAGCGTCTTCAGGGTCGGTTGCGCTGCCGAGAATCTCGACGCGCCCGGTTGCTTCTAAAAGACGCGAGAGCCGCTTGAGAGCTAACGGCTCATCATCAACCAGAAAAACCCGCAATGGTGATGATAAATTGCTCATACTTTTTCAGCTCCCGAATTTCGATTACCGGGCAGCGTCACGCTGACGACTGTAAAGCCGTCTTTTCTCGATATTTCAAGCGCGGCTTTTGCTCCAAAAAGCACGGCGAAACGGGCGCGGAGATTGTCCAAACCGTGTCCCGGCGTGATTTCATCCGAAGTGAATCCATCTCCGTCATCCCAAACTTCAATTTTTATCCGGTCACCAACGGCTCGTGTTTTAACGCAAATCTCTCCGCCTTTTCGTTTTAACGAGACGGCGTGTTTGACGCTGTTTTCGACCAGCGTTTGGAGGACGAACGGCGGCACGGAAACTGTATTATATTCTGTCGGAACATCCACCTTGTAACGAAGCCGCTCGCCAAAACGCACCTTTTCAATCTCCAGATAATCAACCGCGATTTTCAATTCCTGCGTCAGCGGAATCGTATTGCGGTGATTTGAGTCGAGCGAGAAACGAAGCAGCGCGGCGAGACGTTCGACCATCCGTTCGGCAAGCTGCGGGTCTTCCTGAATAAGCGAGGAGATGGAGTTTAGCGTATTAAACAGGAAATGCGGGTGAATGCGGGATTCAAGAGAAGAAAGGCTCGCTTCGACGACGAGTTTTTGAGCGCGTTCTTCTTCCAGCGCTTTTATCCGTAACTGTTCGGTCGCTGCCTTAAGCCTTAATCGAACGTTTTCGTAAAGATATAAACTTACGCCGAGAACCTGGGCAATTAGAAAACCGAGACCCATTCGGCGCAGAGTTATCCAACTGTAATCCCCGGGCGGAAAAGCGCCAATCCACATCAGCGTAAAACCCGCTATCAAACTGCCGGCAAAGGTCAAACCGAGATTTATACCGATAAGCAGCGCCCATCTTAAGGGAAACCGCAAGAGATTAAGTCGCGGAGTCAAACTCAAGACCGCAAACACAACAAGTGTCCCGATGCAATTGGCGTAGACAAACGAATGTATAAAATGGCTGACAATTTGGCTTGACGGCAGCGCGCCAAATGTTGCTTCAAGCAGCAGAGCCAGCAATATACCGGCAAAGTTTAAGGACAAGGCGGTCGTCAAAATATTGCTGAAAGAACGGTTTTTATTAATCGGCGCGATATATGCGCTTATATTTTGTGAGGCAATATTTTTCGAAGTTTCAGGACCAAAACTCCAGGCAAATGTTCCGATTCTATTAAATGTAATTTTCATGACGACTTATTATTTATTGAATTTAATTTAGACTAAATCTTATCCGAAGACTCGTTTCGTCTGATAAAAGGTAAAAATACCGGATAAAAGGTAGAAAAAAGCCGCTAAAACGAATCTCCGGTTTAGAAATACATCTCGATTGTTCTTAATATGAACACCACCGCCGCCGGTTTTGTGACGGGTTATCTGAAGTGTTTGGTCAATAATTGTATTATCGGACAGGTTTCATCATACAATTGTCGCCGCTCTGCTTTTTTGTTACTTTTTAAATAGGAAATAAGTTTAATTATGGGCAAACCGAAATTTATCGAAGACCGCGAGCAGCTCGAAAAACTCGCGCCCGTTGCCAAAGCGCCGATAAAACATCACGTCTTCGTCTGCAACGGAAAATCCTGCTCGGCGGTCGGCAGCGCGGAAGTCAAAGCGGCTTTTGGAGAAGAATTACAGAAGAGAAATTTGCGCTACGGCAAGGAATCTAAAGGCAGGAATCCAAACGGCGAAATCGTTTTGACCGATTGCGGCTCAGTCGGTTTTTGCTCAATCGGAACAGCCGTTCTGGTTTATCCCGAAGGCGTTTGGTATGCACAGGTTCGCGCCGGAGATGTGCCGGAAATTATTGAAGAACATCTGGTAAATGGAAAAGTAGTTGAGAGATTGGCTTTGATTAATTTGAATAATAAGGATTAACGCCCGAATTCAGCCGCCCGCGCGAGTAGCATCCAACTCGCACCGCGAGGAAGATTCTTGAGTGCCACGCTCTCGCGGGTCGGCTGCAATGAGTTGTTCGGCAGCGGCCCTACCTCCGATAAAACGCGAAGCAATTTTAAGCCACATCACCATCCAAACACCCACGAAGGCTACATTGTTATAACACCACGTCATTCAACTGATGACGTGCCGCGGAGCGGCACAACAGTCACGACACAAGCGGCCAAACGATTAGAATGCCCGACCAATGAAGCTGTAGGTTTCACTGGTCGGTGTCCATATCCTTGTCCGGCATATCCTACAACCGCAACGTGGCTTTCTTGCGTCCGTAGATAAGCGCTTCGTCGTGATCCATTACCTTGAGATGTTCGAGATAAGACCTCACGGCATCCGGATAGCCGAGATAGCCAAAAGCCATCCCCAACAGGATCGCCGCGCAGGGATAGGAAGCGTGAGTCTCCTGCGTACCGAGGTCATCAAAGTAGCGAAGCATGTTGTTGACGTGTGTTGTTGACTGTACCGGCTCCGCTTCTGCGAGGCGATGTCCCATGTAGACCAAATCTTGGATCTGCGGGACAACCTGCTCCAAGCTACCCCTGTCGTCTGCCTGAAGGATTTCGAAATAGGTCAATGACGAAGCAATGGGGACGTCACGCTTGACAAGAAGCCAGTCTCCGTTTTCCGTAAGCAATTGTTGCCCCACCCGACGAAAATGGTGGTTCATCTCGTGCACTATCGTAGCAACATAGTCGCTATCTCTAAGCCGCTTATCCATAACAACAAGGCTACCGTCCGTGAAGGCCAAGGCGCGAGGTTGAGGTGCTGGCCTTCCTTGCTCGCTTGTAGAATAGATATCGTCGCTCCAACCACGCACTTCGTCATGGATGTACGGTGCAAAAGGACCGTATTGGCGCAGACAGGCGTCGATGTCTGGAGCCAACGCTTTAAAGCGATTGACAGCCAAGGCGGTCTCGAACTCCGGCGCCAGATAAATTGGTACATTAGGGTTTTCCGCCCGTGCCTGCGCCAGTACGGTATCAACAAGGTGAACACCTTCGGCGGGATCACATGCTTCGCCCACGGCAGTGCCATAGCGTATGCGGTCGACAGTGTCCAAGGAATTTGCCAGGTCATCCACAATCTCCACTAAACCAGCGTAGCCATCTCGCCCAAGAATGCTGTTTGCTCCACGAAACCATGACTCCACAATAAATTCCAGAGCGATTTCACGACGCCCCTTGTCGAGCAGATGAAAAACTTCCTTTAGCTGGTCGAAAGAGCGGCAAAGCTCTAGCTTTGTCAGTTCGCGGCAGTCTGACTGCGCCAGAATGTGAGCAGCGGTAATCAACCGCCCTCTGATGAGCCAGGCGAGCGCGGCAAGCATGGGATCAGTAGTTTGAATTTCGAGGAAGTCCGCTGCGTGCAGAGCCACTTCGCGAAGCAGCTCTCGGTTGCCCAACTCAGCACAGAGTTCGGCAATTCGCGAAAGCTGCGAAACGTAGGCAATTAACTCAAGGTTATCGCCGCGAAACACACCTTCGGCGTAGGAGAATTTATTTCTAATCTCCTCCCACTTTTCTTGCAGTTCTGCACACCGCTGGGCGTATTCCAACTCTCGCTTATAGGCAGCCCACTTGATCTCAAATGACTCCACGTCATCGACATATTCCATTTTCAAAGGCAGCGAAAACGTGCCAGGAATATTCTGACTGCGGGAATCCGAGTACCGCGTCTGAAACAGGTCACCGCTAAGCTCCTTGTGGAGACTGGTGAAGTGAACCCGGTCGTCGTCTGTTAGATCGGAAGTGAGGTATCGCTGTTGGGTCAGGTCGATGGCGGGCTGGGGATTGCAGTGCGACATGTTGCGGGAGCTTCCCACCAGCATCATCTGCAACACGCGATGAGCGCAATCGAGAATCAACGGGGACTGGGTTTCCCGAATTAATCGCTGTTCAATTCTATCAAGCAACCCGGTATCAACTCCGGGGCGCGCCAAAAGATCTCGAGCTTTGGTCAGCATAGGCTTAGCTTCATCATACCGCTTCATGTCAACCAAGGACTGCACTTTCCCCAGTAGGCACATTCCAAACTCGATAGACTCCTCCTGCCCATGTGCCGAAAGCAAATATCGGGCTTCGTCGAACATCTCGATTGCTTTACGAGGTCGCCCGGTTTCGGTGTAGCACCCGCCGAGAAACGCCAGACGGCGGACTGTTTCTTCTGGATCGTCGACTGTTCGGGCTTCTCGTAGCTTTCTCTCGTTGTAGTGGATTGCGCGCTGGAAATCCTGCACGTCGAACGTGAACTCCGCTAGATTACTTACCAACTGTGCTTCCGCGCGAGTGTCACCCAAGCGCCGGGCGATGGCCAAGGCACGTTCCTCCAGTTCAATGGCCGACTCTACATCGCCGCCAAGGTAGCGACAGTGTCCTTGGGCAAAAAGGACCTGGAGATGGAGCGGCGTTGGCTCGTGCTGCTCAAGAATGGACCACGCGGTATCAAGTACGGCCTCAGCTTGGTCCAGTTGATAATGGTCTTGCCAAAGCTGGGCTACCGTGCGATGCACATTGGCCTCGGAACGCCAGTCGCCATTCTGACGGAAGTAGTCCACCGTGGTCAGGAACAAGTCGGTAGCTTCCTGCCAGGTATCGGTAGCGCGAAGGACTTCAGCAAGCGACAGCCTCGCCGCCACTAATAAGCCTTCACTGTCGTTCGACTCTGGCTCTATTTCCCGGAGGAGACTCCTCAATAGGGTTTCGGCATCCTTGAGCCGACTCAACAGCCCCAGACACTTTGCGCCAAGGAGCATGCTGTTGCGACGGACCTCGTCCGGCAATTCACCAGCATTCTCTAGCAATTCGGAGAATACCTCCAGCGCGTGCTTATAGTCCTCGGGTGTTTGCGCCGCTTGATAGCTCCGCAAGCCCTCTTCGAAACAAGCTTGAACTGAATGATCCGTCATATTTCTGGTAATTCTTAGCTCAACTTTTCACTATGCAAAGAGTATCTGACTGCACGAATCGTGGATGAGATGACCGCGCTGCGTCAACAAATTCTGCTTGCACGCGCACTCTCCAGATCCCCGGAGCTCGGGCTACCAGAGAGAAGCTGAGCGTGTGCTGCGACTCCGCGCCTGCCGCAGCTCGCAGAAACAACCGTCCTTGGGTCACGGGTACTGAACTGCCCGTCACTTCGAGCGCGGTCAGCTCGACCGGATCTTCCCGCGTCGACCCCGGCACTTCTAGGTGTATGCCCGACGTCCGTAACGCTGGATACTCGAACCTCTCAATCGGATGCGCGTCATAGTCATCTATAACCACGTCAATAAGCGGCACGACCACGTCCATGTCAGAGTGATTCTCCAGTGTTAACTGGATATGCAAACCCTCTCCAAAGGCAGTGGTGCCATCAGACAGCGTGTCGGTTCCGTAGACGACACGCTGACCAGCTTGGATCGTGCGGTAGGGAGCTACGCGATCCAGAGCCAGTTCGACACACGGTTCATTCCGTCTCCCGACATCAGCCTTGGAACCGCGCGGGAAACCAAGATCAACAAGCAGGTCCACCAATCGAGCGAAATCCGCCTCCCAGTCCTTTCGCCGAAGCGGTAAACCTTGTAGGTCGGCCAAAGGCTCAATCGTTGGCACGGTCTGTAGTGCCCTCTTGCTCGGCGGGGATGCTCCTTCCACAAGTATGGGAACAATAGCCGTTTCTGTCTTCAGCGCCGTCTCTATTTCTTGCCGGACCCAGTCTTCGAGGAGGTTCAAACGCCGGTCGCCGGTTTCCGCGTCCTGAGCCGTAAGCCAACGGTCACCGATCAGCACAAACATCACAGTTGCCTGCGCGACTTCCCTTCGCAAGCGATCAGTCCAGTTAGCACCACCCTCAATTCGCTGGTGGTCGAGGAAAACCTGGTCCGTCTCGAACTGGTGTGTCAACTCCACGTAAAGCCGCGACGCGGTCGCCCCCGTATCCTCCGAACGGTGGTTAATGAACAGTCGCGGCTTTCGATTATTGTCGTTTCCCCTTGCCATATCGAACCCTAAAAACAACTGTAATCTTTTTGAGCAACGGACTCACACCCACGTCGAACGCCCGCCATCAGCCGCCGCGCATTCAACTGCGGGGGCGGCAAGTTCTCGATGAGAGGCATGCTGATTCGCAGTTGGCTCCACGGATGCGAAGCGATTTCAAGCGCCGTCAGCCTCCGAACAGCGATAAGAATCATAGCGCCGTGCCACCACGTCATTCAACTCTCAAAAGCACGCAGAGCGGAGCAACCCGCCCGACGTGCAACGCTCACTCATCGTCGGCACTGGGAGCTTAACCACGCGAGGCTCATTAGGCGCAACTGTTTTCCTGAGGCTCGACGTAGTTGTCAAGCGAGAACCAAACCTTTCACCATTGGAAACGCCACAAGCTGCCGAACGACTGAGTTGAGCAGAACCGCTTTCAGCGGTCATCTCACTGGACGCTGAAGCGGTTTCTGCTCCAATGAAATGTTAAGTTTTTTGCGGAATTACGAATTTTAAGAGTAAAAAGTTCAACTCCCAATTTTAGAGCCGCAAAAAAATTTAACTTTGTATTGAACTGAATTTCAGTCTTCTATATACCGAATTTTTATAACCTGTTTCGGCTTTCAAAGTCAATCTAAAACTTGATTTTGAAAGACTTCTTTTATATCTTCTGCCTTAAACAACAATTCGGTTGAAAAAATTCAACCGAATTATCGAAATAGAAGAACATCTCGAAAAAAATAGTTGGAAGTTTAGCTGATGAGAATTAAGCGTCTCATCAGCGTTTGCCGACCATCACAGGCTGCGTCCATGCTATTTTCCCATTCGATTCAATAACTTTCGCACGCACATACCCCTCGTCTCCGCGAAATTGGTAACCTGCCGGATTCGTAATCACCTCGCTAAGCAGTCGTCCCTCTTTGCCTATA
>JACMMN010000414.1 GCA_014379075.1 Pyrinomonadaceae bacterium
AAGCTGGTCGCCGAAAACTCGGACCGGCCCAATGCGGCTCAAACCAAAGGAAAGGTCGACACGCTGAACGTCAAGGAACTCGATGAGAGATTTGCGGCAGCGATCAAGGACCTCAAGCCCGGGGGCTACACTGATCCGATCGAGGTCGATCAGATCGGTATCAATATTTTAAGGCTTGATGAACGCACGAAAGCGAGCAGCGAATCGTTTTTTGATGAGAATGCAGTGAGATCGGCCATTTTGACCGAAAGAGAACCGGAGGCCCGGAAGAAGTACATGTCATCGGCACGCACTGATTCTTACATCAAAATTAACGAGAGTTATCGTGCGCAGGTTGCTCCGATCCTGTTCGCGGAGGAACGGAAAGCAACCCCGGAAAACAAGCAGTAGCCAAAGACCGCACATAATTAAGGGCGGATTCTCGATAAGAGAGATCCGCCCTTAATTATGTGCGGCTTCCATTTTATGCGATTGGATGTCTTTTTGAAGATCAGCCGTTTGATACCGCGCCGCAGTCTGGCGCAGGAATTCTGCGATGCGGGACTTGTAAAAGTGAACGACGCTTCCGCAAAATCGTCAAAGGAGGTAAAGGCTGGTGACGAGATCGAGATCAAACGTCGAAATCGCCTGACAAGAATTACAGTCCTGCAAGTACCTGATAAAAAGCAGATGTCTAAAACCGATTCGGAAAATTTATATGATGTGGTTTCCGATGAAATGCTGGCGGATGACGAGCGTATTCTATAAAATTTCTTTGATCGCAGACTCGTAGATCTCGACCTTGCGTTTTGCCCGCTTTACATCCGGATGTTCGTCTTTGTACGTCTTTAGCAGCCTCCAAAAGTCGGTTTCCAATTCGGATTTTCTAACCATCAATTTGCCGAGAGCCAATGTAAGTTTTGCTGATTCGGCGGACTTAACAGCGAGAATCCTTTCACCCTCTTTTTGCAGGGTTATTAGTGTAAACCGTATCTCCGCCACCTTCGGATAGTCTTCCGTGTATTCGACAAGAAGCGATTCGAGTTCTGCACCGAGTTCGGTGCGTCGAAGCAAAACCTCGGCATACGCGGGCGTCGATCTTTGTACGCTTGTGTTGTCGCCCGCTGGAGTTTTCTTTACGGGTATTTGACCAGACGCCTGTGAAAAACCCGCAGCGGCAAAAATCAGGATCGCAATGAAACTGGAAAGGATTGTCATCCTAAAATCATTTAACATCAAAAGTAAAAAAACCAGCGTCGAGCTTTCGATTGAACATATATTGGGTCAAATTAATTCCCCAGATGTATTCGAATGTTCCGCTGTTGCTGTCGGTTTGGTAGTTCAGGGTATACGTATGCGGAAGAGTCATCCCGTCTAGATCCTTGAAGTCTCCAAAGTCCTCGGTCAGACGCATCTTTACCCCGGCTTGTCGTCCCAATCGGCCAAAAGTGTCCTCCTTCGAAGCTATGTCGTGCCTATATTCGGTTCGTACATGCCGAAAATTTTCTGTATCAAAGAACATCCTGATCGAAAATTCCGACGATCCAACTCCCTTAGGAAAATATTCTAGAACGTACACTTTTCGGCCGTCGATCTTTTTTGTCCCGGCCGATTTAATAAGTGCTTTATTCTTCTGCCAGTTGAGCAGTGCCCACGTGTTCGAGATGCTGCCCGTAAAAAGGCCATCGCTCAAAAGCTTTTCATGCTCGGCAATAAATGCACCCAGCGGAGACCGGGTTCCGGACGTAACAAAAGGGAGGGAGATCTTTTCATTGAAATAACCGATCTTCTCATACGGATACTCTTTCGAAGCCAGGCTGGCGATAAAGTACAAATTCGTGCCGTCCGATACGATCAAGGCCTTTCCGCCGGTCTTCTTTGAAGGCAATTTCGATTCGAATGAACTGGCACCCATCGCGAGCCGATTATTTATTTCTTCCCTTTTTTCCTTCGTACCGATCGATTCGAGGTGTTTTGCGACGATTTCTTCGGTCTTCAAATCCTGAGCTAAAGCCGCAGAAGTGAAGATCGTGACGATAACCATCGTCACGAAGATGTAGCTCCCAGCTTGTTCAAGACCTTTCATCTATTCTCCTCAGACCGCTGCTACGGACGTGGAAACATCTCCGCCGGACGCGAACATATCGCATGAATCGGATGCGGCGGCGTCGGCTTCGACCATTCCATCGCCATAGTTGCTGTCCGCCGCGAGCGTATTAAAATATATTGTTATATTATCCAGGATCTCTTCAGCCGAATGTGAATGATAAAGCGTCTGGCGAAACTGGGCGCCTCCGATCAGGCCTTTCGTAAACTGACCGGCGAGTTGTTTCATTTTACCGAGTGCGACAATTTCAGGCATCTCTTCGCGGCACATTCCAAAAAACTCAAGCAACACCGCCTTTTTTTCGGAAAGATCAGGCTGATACGGCTTGCGGCCTTCGATCACGTCCTGAAACTGCCGGAATATCCACGGATTCTGCATCGCCCCGCGCCCGATCAAAATTCCATCCGTGCCCGATTCCTTCCACCGCTCTATGCCATATTCGATCGTCGTTATATCGCCGTTCCCCGATACGGGTACTGTCACGGCTTCTTTGACCTGTTTGATAAGATCCCAGTTAGCAAGACCTTTATATCCTTGTTCCTTAGTACGCCCGTGTACTTGAATATGCTCTACGCCGCACTGCTCGGCCATTTTCGCAACCTCGACAACATTGATCGTCGATTCGGAAAATCCGGTTCGAAGCTTTAACGTCAGCGGTATTGTGATCGTCTTTTTTATCTCTTTAAGGATCGTTTCGAGCCTCGGCAGATCTCGAAGCAACCCGGACCCACCGCCGTTTCTTACGACCTTCGGAGCCGGGCATCCGCAATTCACATCCAGGATATCCGCCCCGACTTCCTGAGCCATCTCCGCTCCCAACGCCATACGCTCAGGCTGGCCGCCAAAAATTTGAACGGCAAAAGGCCGCTCTTCTTCGGCAAAATGCATCTGCCGCTTCGATTTCGGATTATGCCGCGTCAGCCCTTCAACCGAAATAAACTCCGAAACAACCAAACCGACACCGCCCCGCCGTTTGATCAACCGGCGAAAGGTATAATCCGTCACGCCCGCCATTGGCGAGAGAATAAGCGGCGGATTAATCTCTATATCTCTTATCTTGAAGGCTTTCAAACTATTATGAGCCGAACTACTGAATAGTGACCGACGCTTTATTTTTCTTACGGTTTTTTAGTACAAAGATCAGACCGATCAAAAAAATGAAAAACGATATGACCAAAACCAACGAGCCGGGAATGATTCCGTACATGGCTTCTTCCCAACTGGTGCGAGGGCCGTTGACAATAGGCAATGCAACGGAAACACCCGTGACCGCCAAACCAAGCAACACGCCTAAAATACCCAAAACAAGCACTATCTTCCAAAGCATAGATTAAACTCCTTCGAAAATGGTTGGACTGTAATAAATTAATGATTCTTTCCGCCTATAAACGACGTGAAAAAGTAGATTATCATAACACTGAATATTAGAAGTA
>JACMMN010000415.1 GCA_014379075.1 Pyrinomonadaceae bacterium
AAGGTTATGCCACCGGCAGCTGCGGATGACGCCCCTTAATGTATTGCTGAAAGTTTTCGCATCGGTACGAGCGGTGATTTTGGGAAATCTCGATTTTTATGGATTTTTCTCCGTTGGCGAGCCCTAATTTCGAAAAAAAAAGACCTTAGGCGAGTTTTGTATGTTCCGTTTTTCGAACGAAGACAAATTTCGGATGAATAACTGCATTCCGGGACAATCTGCATTAAATGAATGACGAAAATCGCAATTGAGGAAAATCAATTGAAAATTGAGTTGAAATTGATGAATTTTATCCATTTTATTGAGGACTTTATCCGCCGTTCCGTGCGATTTTCATAATCAGGTGTAAGCCTTCCCTTAAAAAATGCTTGCAGCCGGTATTAAATTTCCAGAGGAGTAATAAAGAAATGCAAAAAAATACATTTACCAGGCAGGAATCGATCGTACCGCTCGGCAACAGCCACCAGGGCGTGCAGTCGGCCGCAATAATGAATAACCGCGTGGAAGCCTTAAAGGCGTTGTCGAACTCACTTCTTTCCGAACTCGAAGCTCTGAGAACAAGTGAATATAGAGATCAGGCCGAAAAGATAGACCTCGCAAACGAGGTGGAACGCTTTCAGGTCGATCTCATCCGCACGGCACTGCTTAGAACCGGCGGAAGGCAGCGGGCGGCCGCAAGGCTTTTGAACGTCAAGGCAACAACGCTTCATGCGAAGATCAGGCGGTATGGGCTGGAAGCGAATGTTGTCGGCTCGGTGGAGGATTAGAAACTATACATCGTTGGTGGAGATAATTATGTTCAATAAGACTGCATCTCTAATGCTGGCCGGGTTGCTGCTCAATATGGCATTAGCAACGCCGGCCTATGCGGGCCCTAAGGAAAAAGACGCCCGCTTTGCAGAGAAAGTAAAGCAAGGAATTGCCAGGCTGGGCACCGGCGAATCCGCGCGTGTTGAAGTCAAACTTCGCGACAAGACAAAGCTCAAGGGCTTTGTGAAAGAGGCGGGCAGCGATTCGTTTACTGTGGCAGATGCGAAAACCGGCGTGGAGACGAGGGTCGCGTACTCCAACACCAAGCAGATAAAGGGACACAATTTATCGACCGGTGCAAAGATAGCGATCGGACTCGCTATCCTCGCCGGAGTGCTGGCGATATTTCTTTTCTTTGAGAATTACGGCTGAAGCAGATGGATCTATTCGGCCATTACCTTGGCGAAGCGGGAATCGGCACGAACCTCTTTCCAGACCGGATCGTTATTAAAAAGGTTCATCGAAACGACTCTTTTTTCGTATGCCCGCAAAAAATAGGCAAACGACCGGTCGCGGTTGCCGAGAGCGTATTCGATCAACACGAGATCGACAAGCAAGCCCGGATCTTTTTCGGATTCGGGCTTTATTTGCGCGAGAATTACTTCGGCTTCAGCTCGGCGGCCGAGTTTCGCATAGTAAAAACCCACGTTGCCAAGAGCTGAGAATTTTCGCTCACTTTTTTCCACGGCTATTTTCGCAAGTTCGATCGCTTCGGCTGTGTTTCCGTTGAAAAATAATGCATTGGCATATGCGAGGCGGTTGTCCGCAGTATCGGGAGCCAGTTCGACCGCTCTTTTGCAAACTTCCACAGCTTCTCCAAAATTTTCCCTGTACGTCAGTATATTACACAGAGCACCGTTGCTGACCGGTGAAAGCGGATCGTATTCGCGGGCCAGCCGCATTTCGGCCACAGCCTCGTCGAGCTTACTCATTCGCATTAATATCCAGGCGTGGCGCAGCCGGGCAGTCGAATTGTACGGTGCGAGTTCGATGGCTCGTTCGATAGACTTCCAAGCCGAATCGAACCCGGCCGGCGAAAACTGAATAAAAGCCATTGCAATGTGCGCCTCAGCGACGGTATCGTCGAGTTCCAGAGCTTTAGCCGCGGCAACGGTAGCCTTGATATTCGTTTCTGTCCTGTCCGCGAAACGATAGTAGCCGAGCATGTTATACGTGTCCGAAAGCATCGCAAAAGACCTGGCAAATTTCGGGTCGATCTCGATCGCTTTTTGAAAATTCGCCTCTGCCCGTTGGAGATCTTCTTTGGTCCGCGTGTTCCAGAAATAGACGCCCATTTGATAAGCCTCGAGGGCTTCCGTGCTGCCGGTCTGATGCTTTTCCAAAACCTTCCATTGCTGGGGCGTCAACTTGAAATCGAGCGAGCTGACGACCCTCGATGCGATGGAGTCCTGCAGCGAGAAAACATCCGTGTATTTTTCGTCGAATTTTTCAGCCCAAATGGCCTTGCCGTCCGCAACGTTGAAAAGCTGGACGGAAATGCGAACGCGGTCGCCGTCCCGCTGGACGGTTCCTTCGAGAATGGCTTCGACGCCAAGGTCGGCTCCCGCCGATGCATAACTTGCGGGCGGTTCATCGATATATCTGAAAACGGAACTCGAAGGGCGCACCGGTATCTTCTGAAGATTACTGAGACGCGTGATGATAGCATCGGCCATCCCGAAACCGAGCTTGCTGTCGCGGCTCTCGTCGCCGACCGGCTGGAACGGCAGAACGGCCAGTGAGGCTACACGCGGGCCGCCGGCCGGTGCGGGCTTACCGACGTCGAAATAGTCGAACAGGGCAATTGAGGCCGCAATTATCAATAGGCTTGCTATTGCCGCCGGCAGCCGCCGCAATCGCCGCCGCAGCGGGTCAGTTTTCCACGAGGCCTTATCTGTTTGCGGCGGTTCCGAACGGTCGATCGACTCGGGAAATTCCAGCGGCTCGTTCCTGAAGAGCCATGACTGAGAAGTGTTCGGTTCGGCTGAGATGTTGGGAGCGTCGGATACCGATATATTGGAGTTTGACGAACCGAATTGGCGCCGCCTCGCGGCAGGGTCCGCCGGGCCGAATATTTTTTCGACCTGAGCGGTAAAAACGTAGCCGCGGCGTGCGATGGTTTCTATGTAAGATTCGCCATCTGGATTTTTATCGAGGGTTTTGCGGAGAAGATAGATGTACTGGGTCAGGTTGCCCTCTTCGACAAAGCTGTCCGCCCAGATGGAGTTGTATATGTTCTCTTTTTCGACTATTTGTCCACAATTTTGGACAAGTATATGCAGAGTCTGGAAAGCCTTGTGCGTGAGTAGAACAGGTTCGCCATTTTTCAATAGCTGCTGCTTTTCAAGGTCAAGGCGAAAGTTGTCGAAGTCATAATACACAACATCACTGTTAAGCATTTCAAAACATCAGCCCAAACGGGAGGATCGCGTGTTCGACCTATTGTCTAAAGATGCAGCGTAAATCTGTTCGGTTGCAAGGGACACAAAATTTTGAATCTTGAGTAATGGCCTGCTAAAAAACATGTCGAACTCGCCCGCTAACCGCTGTAGCTATCGATCCCGGTCCTGACCCGTTTTGCGTTTGAAATAGAATGAGAGGTACAGGCCGATAAAATTATTTATCGTCAGGATCCCGTTAGTCACCGTGAAAACCCAGTTTCCGACCAGATAACTGTAGATGGTAAAGCCGATGGAGGCGCAGACCTGTCCGGCGAATAGCCATTTTGAGATGCCTTCGCCCGTGCCTTCGGCCCACTGTTTGTGGACCTGTTTGATGAGTGTCAGCAGAAGAATGATGGAACTCGTCCATCCGATAATTTCGATCATAAGATTTTTAGATTGAATTTTCGCTTTAATCGAAAGCTTACAGCAGAAAATATCGAATGGCTATATTTAGCGGCCTATGCCAGGGGACGTTTGCCTATCCTTTTCGCCCCACTATTTAATTTTGAATCCATCCGATCATGCTCCTGCCCGGGCAGAAAAACTATTCATAACCCCCTTATTTAGAACAGTAACAGGTCTAGTTCAGGTGCCGGACTATTGCGGCACATCGCTTGCACTATTAACAGTTGAGCCGGAGCACTTCCCAAAAAAATTAGTCCGCCCGCCGTTCTGTTGAAATCAAGTTCCCGCAGTAAACATTTCAAAAGTCTCCCTCAAGGCAGTTTTCTAACGAAAACTGCCTTTTATTTTTATTTGGACTCGCCCTAAACCACAGGTAATACTTGACGTTGCCGCGTTTGTATGGCATCATTCGCGTGTCGCAGAATCTGGTTTTAATGCAGGTTTCGGGATGTTATTTTGCCTTTCCCCGGCTCGACAAATAAAATGACTGAAGGAAACTCCACGTCGCCGACGATCGGCGGCTTTCCTTGGCCGGAGCAGACCTCGTTGTTCTGCCGGCAGCGTCGAGCGAATTCCTTCGTAATCTTTTAACGATATCATTTCCGTTGCGTAGCTCTGGCAATGCGTCGCAGCGACTCCCAGCCTCATCGAATGACCGGTCAGCGGCGCTTAGATCGATAAAAGCAAATGGATAAGCCCTCGAATAATGACAAGCGTCGGGAAATAAGTTTCGAAGGCTCTGAAAATGAGCTGCGGATGCTTTACGAGCAATTCTCGGAGGCAGGTTTCGAATTCGCGGAGGGTCGATGGCGAGTTATGCGCGACGAGCAGGGCCGTCCGGAAAAGAAGGCCGCAAGCACGCCGGCGGAAGAAGAATTACGCAAAACTAAAGAGATCCTGGACCAGTTGGCGAACAACATAACCGACGTGTTCTGGATACGTTCGCCGGACATGAAGGTGCTCCATTATATCAGTCCGGCGTATGAGCGAATTTGGGGGCGTTCGGTTGACAGCAGGTACGCGGAACCGAACGACTGGCCCTACTATATCCTGCCGGAAGACCGCGAGATGGCCCGGGCGGCATTTGCCGGCCTTGTAGCCGATGTTCCAAATATCGATATCGAGTACCGGATCAACCGGGATGACGGCGAGATCCGCTGGGTGCGTGCGCGAGGTTTTCAGATCCGCGATGCCGACGGGACCCTTATAAGGCTGACGGGAATCGTTACAGATATCACCGACCGCAAACAAGCCGAAGACGGGCTTCGTGCCAAGGAGGCCCGCTTTCGCGCCGTTGCAGAAACGGCTTCGGACGCCATAGTGATCATCGATCAGGAGAACAACCTTCTGTATTTCAATAGAGCGACCGAGAAAGTGTTCGGGTATCCGGCGGGCGAACTGTCGGGGCAAAAGCTCACGATACTTATGCCGGAACATCTGAGGCACCTTCATGTAAAAGGTATCGAACGGTATGCAAGGACCGGCGAAAAGCATGTTGGATGGGAAGCGGCCCAACTTTCCGGCCTTCACAAAGACGGACACGAAATTCCGCTGGAGATCTCGTTCAGTGAGTTCACCGATGATGGCAAACAGCATTTTACCGGCATTATACGCGACATCACGGAACGCCAACTCGCTGAACACGCATTTCATGAATCGGAAGAGCGCCTTCGGCTGCTGTTCAACCAGATGAAGGACGGTTTCTATTACAGCACCCACGACGGAAAATTGCTGGAAGTAAACCCGGCGATGATCGAAATGTTCGGGTATTCGAGCCGGGAAGAAATGCTGAAGGTGGACGTTGCCAGGGACTTGTACTTTTCACCCGAAGACAGGGTAAAGAATACTCAGGATCAGGGCAAAAAGACATCGGACGTCTATAAAATGCGCCGCAAGGACGGCTCACCGATATGGGTCGAAGACCGAGGGCAATATAAATATAACGAAGCAGGAAAGATCGAGTTTCACCAGGGTATCCTGCGAAACGTAACGGAACGCATGTTTGCCGAAGAGCATTTGATCAAGAGCGAAGAGCGATACCGGGACCTTGTAGAAAATGCGCACGATATAATTTATTCCCATGATATGGAGGGTAATTATACTTCCATCAACAAGGCCGGGGAGGTTATCACGGGATACACCCAGGAGGAAGTTTTAGGCACGAACCTGGCGCTGACGGTAGCACCTGAATACGTCGCGAAAGCGCGGGAAATGATCGCCGCAAAGCTCGACGGCGCAGAGGGAACTGCTTACGAACTGGAAATTCTGGCGAAGGACGGCCGCCGGATCGCTGTAGAGGTAAATACCAAGCTCGTTTTTCACGAAGGTGTTCCTTTTGGCGTGCAGGGAATTGCCCGCGATATTACGGAAAGGAAGCATCTGGAAGAACAGCTTAAACAGTCGCAAAAGCTGGAGTCGGTCGGGCGTCTCGCGGGCGGCATTGCTCACGACTTTAACAATATGCTTACCGCTATAAACGGCTATAGCGAACTGACCTTAAGGCGAATGAAGGATGACGATCCGCTGCGCGCCAACATTGAGGAGATCAAAAAAGCCGGCGAGCGATCGGCGCTCCTGACCAGCCAGCTTTTGGCCTTCAGCCGCCAGCAGATGCTGGTGCCGGTCGTCCTGGATATAAACGAGGTCATAACCGATACGATCAAAATGCTTCAGCGTTTGATCGGAGAGGACGTTCAACTCGTTACATCGCTCAATCCGAGGGTCGGACGGGTAAAAGTGGATGCCGGGCAGCTTTCGCAGATCATTATGAATCTGGCTGTCAATGCCCGCGATGCGATGCTGGCGGGCGGTAAGCTTACCATCGAAACGGCCAATGTTTTTCTGGACGACGATTATGCCGGAGAACATGCCGGCGTACTTCCCGGGGCCTATGTGATGTTGTCCGTCAGCGATACGGGCGGCGGCATGGACGCGGATACGAGGCAGCGGATGTTCGAGCCTTTCTTTACCACCAAGGAAATAGGAAAAGGTACGGGCCTCGGACTGGCAACGGTCTACGGCATCGTTAAACAAAGCGGTGGAAATATTCTGGCATACAGCGAGATCGGCCATGGAACGTCCGTTAAAGTTTACCTCCCGCGTGTCTTAGAGGATGCCGACTCGGCCGCGATCGAAGAAACCGCCCGCGAAGGATATTCGGGAACGGAGACGATCCTTCTCGTGGAAGATGAAGAAGTAGTGCGTAATCTTTCGCGGCAGATACTCGAACGCTGTGGTTTCAAGGTAATAGAAGCCGAAAACGGAATCGCTGCTCTCGCTATGTATGAACGGGACAATCCAAAGATCGATATGCTGCTGACCGACGTTGTGATGCCGGAGATGGGCGGCCGTCAACTGGCGGAAGAACTTCAACGAAAAATGCCGGACCTGCGCGTTCTTTTCACGTCAGGCTACACCGACGACGCGATCGTCCGTCACGGAATTCTCGACACCGGCGCAAACTTTATCCAAAAACCCTTCACCCCCGACGATCTGGCCAGAAAGGTCCGTGAACTTTTAGACTCGCCGAGCTAGAACTTAGCTCTATTCCAGACTCCAGACTCCAGATTCCAGATTCCAGATTCCAGATTCGAAATTTGGGATTTCAGATCCCGAATCTTAGATCTCCACGCCCAAATTCCCGAACGGCACAACAAATGCTATAAGAGAGCGGATGTGCCTCAATAAAGGTGTTTCCGAGCGAATGTGGGACAAATATCCCCGTTATTCGGGAAAGTGTACCCTTGCAGACCATCCACCATTTTCTACATGCTTCCATCGATAGACTACTATCATCCGCAAAGTTCTTATGCAGGGATACGAAACAGATACCAAATTAGGCGTCGGAAGACGGGTTGAAGAATTCCGCTATACGATCGGGGACTGGGGCGGCAAACTCATCCTGTTCTTCGGGGTAGTACTTTTCGTGCATTTCGCCTATCTATGGCTCTATTGGGGAGGCACTGAGTATGTCGATGCCGTCCATTCCACGGTGAATTCCGTCTTTTTTTTCGCTGGCTTCATTTCGCTTGCACTCGCGGCCGGGCTCAAACGCTCCGGGCAGGCATTGCGGAATTCAGAAGAACAGCATCGGCTTTTGTTCGAGAACAATCCGCAGCCGTCTTACATTTGGGATATCGAAACGCTGGCGTTTATTGCCGTCAACGACGCAACCGTTCGCCAATACGGGTATTCACGCGAGGAACTTCTGACGAAAATGACGCTCAAGGATATCCGCCTGCCGGAAGACGTACCCGATTTTCTGGAAAGAATCTCCAAAAAGGCTCCCGAACGTCAAACGATCCTCGCTCCTTTCAGACACCGGAAAAAGGACGGAACGTTGATCGATGTCGAAGTTACGTCGCATATCCTGAATTTTAACGG
>JACMMN010000416.1 GCA_014379075.1 Pyrinomonadaceae bacterium
TGGTAGAAAAACTCTTCGCCTTCGTCCCAGTGGTAATCCTTACGCGAATTGGGGCCGCCGACAACCATTACGATAAAATCACCATCGTCGTAAACGCACTGGTTGCCGACCGGCGGTTTGAGCAAATGCCGGTGCTCGTCGATCCACTGTTTGAAATTGAAAGGGCTTCGTATAGGCATCGTAAATATCCGAACGAATGAAAATTGTAGAGATGACGTACCGCTCCAAAAGTTATCAGATCTCGAAATCGATCAGTTCGAATTTAAAAAGATCATATCTCAGTGATCTTTTTCACCGTCCGCCAATTCCTCGCCGTTGCGGGAATCTTCAGCTTCTTATCAATAAAACCTTTCCCAAGTACGCTGTCGATAATGCTGATGCGAAGTAAATAAAATATTTCGCGGCCGCGCACGGCTATCTTTTCGTTTTCGCTATTATGGGTCTGCAATATCGCTTCTTGGTCTTCCGACAAAAATTCGCGAAGAAATATAATGTGTAGGTCCTTATCGTTCTCAAACTGACCCACGAATGGATTGTTCTCGATCAAACCAACGATCTCATCCATCGAACGCACCATCACGGAAATATCGAAATCAAAATCTTTTTTGATAGCGTCATGTATCCTTTCCGCCAGTTCATTGTCGACGGTTTTTGCGGTTTCAAATATCAGGTTGCCGCTATTGATGTAACTTTTGACATTCTCAAATCCGAGCGAGCCAAGCGTCGCCCGGAGCATCTCCATCTTTATCATGTTCCTGCCGCCGACATTTATGCCGCGCAACAGTGCCACGTATTTCATTGGTCGCTGAAAGACTGCATGTCGATCACAAACCGATAGCGGACGTCCGATTTGATCGTCCGTTCGTAGGCTTCAGGAACGCGATCCATTGTGATCACCTCGACATCGGAAAAAATGCCGTGCTCTGCACAATAATCGAGCATTTCCTGTGTTTCGGGGATGCCGCCGATGCCGGAGCCGGCGAGTATGCGGTTGTTCGATATAAGCGAAAATGCACTTACCGCCGCCGGGTCTTCGGGAACACCGACGAGGACCATCGATCCGTTCAATTTCAGCAACGCGAGATACATATTCAGGTCGTGCGGAGCCGAAACAGTGTCGATGATGAAATCGTAAGCCGAGGTCAAGGCCTTCAGATTTGCCGGATCTTTCGTAACGACAAAATCATCTGCTCCGAGTGCTTTCGCATCCGCTTCTTTCGACGGCGAAGTGCTGAAAACCGTTACATTCGCTCCCATAGAGGCGGCAAATTTTACGGCCATGTGACCCAATCCGCCTAGCCCGATCACACCGACCTTTTGGCCGGGGCCGACCTTAAACCGCCGGATCGGCGAATACGTCGTTATGCCCGCGCAGAGAAGCGGAGCCACTCCCGCAAGGTTTTCGTCGGACGCGATCTGCAAGGCGTAATCCTCATCAACGACTATATTTGTCGAATATCCGCCGTAGGTCGGCGTCGATTCGTCCATCTCCGTTCCGTTATAGGTAAATGCGCAATGAACCGTGCAGCACTGTTCGAAACCCTGTTTGCACGGGTCGCATTTCCGACAGGAATCGACGAAACAGCCGACGCCGGCAATGTCACCCGTTTTGAATTTCGTCACGCCGCTGCCGACTTTCGTAACGCGTCCGACTATCTCATGCCCCGGAACCATTGGATAGATCGAATTTTTCCATTCGTTTCTCGCCTGGTGGATGTCCGAATGACAAATACCGGCGTACTGAATATCGATAAGAATGTCTTGCGGCCCGAGATCGCGCCGCTCAAAATTGAAAACCTCAAAATCTGAATCCTGCCCTTTGACCGCATAGCCTTTTGTTTCGATCATAATTATGCCCCTTTTGTTTCTTCTTAACTTTTCGCAATTATCCGGCGGCCGAATATGGCCGATCGCGATCCGTGTCCTTAAACAAACTGCAAAACAGCAGCCGAAGGTTTACGACGCGGCAATCTCGACGATCTTTTCGCAGTTCTAATATTCCTTGCCGTGGCAGGCGTTTCGATCTTTGAACTCAGTTTATCATCAGATGTCTTAACTGTTTCAATATGACATTTCCGCGCTGATGCAGATTTTTGACACTTTCAAAGCCAAAGTCCCCCGGTAACTCGCGACCGTAGCTTTTTTCTATCTGAATCATATTGTACGCCGACTTATATGGAGCGAAGAAATGCCGTGTATTTCATCTCAATTAATTGTCGCTATCACTTTTAGCTCGATGGCGATCGGCGTCGGTAGTTTGTTCACCTCAACGGTCGTACGGCACGGTTGATTGTCATGAAAATATTCGGCATAAACACGATTATACACCGCGAAATCGTCCCTCATATTGGTGAGAAAAACAGTGACATCGACGATCTTGTCCCATGACGAGCCGGCTTCGTCCAAGATATACCGCACATTCTGAAAAACCGACCGGCACTGCGTTTCGATGTCATACGAAACGATCCCGCCGCTTTCGTTTAATTCCACACCCGGGATCTTCTTCGTTCCACGCTCTCGCGGCCCAACGCCTGATAGAAACAAAAGGTCACCTACCCGCCGCGCATGCGGGTAAAGCCCGACCGGTGCTGGGGCTTTGGAAGAGATGATGCGATCGCCGTTCATAAAATGTGAGTTGGATTTTCCTGCTTCTGCAGGCCTCTTTGCAACGCGATGCCGACTAAAGTTGGAACCCGAAACGTTATTTCGATTTCTCAGCCCAGATCTGCACAAGATTGACCAGGGCTTCGGTTGATTTTTCCAAGCCTCTGCGCGAGTTAAATTCGAGCTTACCGTGAAAGTTATGCCCGCCGGTGAAAAGGTTCGGCGTCGGCAAATTTCTAAACGTGAGATTCGAGCCATCGGTTCCGCCGCGTATCGGCCTGAGCTTTGCGCTTACTCCGGCACGCTTCGCCGCTTCGATCGCGTTATCGGTCAATTCAGGAAAGTTTTTCAGCACTTCCTTCATATTCAGATAGCCGGTCGCTACGTTCATCGCGATCTTTACATCGGGAAATTTCGCCTGGGTCTGTGCGATCAGTTTTTTTAATACGGCTTCCTGTGCTTCGAGGCCGCTGATGTCGAAATCACGCAGCAGAATTTTTACGGTCGAAGTCTCGATGTCGAGTGTTCCATTATAAGGATGGATAAAGCCCACGCGGCCTTCCGTCGTTTCCGGACGATTCGGCACGTTTTTAGGAAACTGTGAAAGGAAATCCGCAGCCGCGTAGCTTGAATTGACTAGAATGTTTTTCGCCGTTCCAGGATGCGTCGATTTTCCGCTGAATGTAACGGTCGCTGTGCGGGCCGACCATGTTTCGTTTGAAATATCACCGAGTTCGCCGCCATCGACCGTGTAAGCGAACTTCGCCCCGAAGCCCTCGACATCGAATTTATCGATGCCGCCGCCGACCTCTTCATCCGGCGTAAACGCAATTGCGATGTTTCCGTGCTTAATATTCGGATTCTGTTTCAACGTATCGATCATCGTCATTATCTCGGCAATTCCAGCCTTGTCGTCCGAACCGAGCAGGGTCGTCCCGTCCGCCGTAATAATGTCGTCGCCGATCAAATTTTTGAGTCCGGGATTCTGTGCGACCGAAATGATCTGCGTCTTATCATTCGGCAAAACAATGTCACCGCCTATGTAATTCTTATGAATGATTGCATTGACGTTCGCCCCTGAAACCGCCGGCGAAGTGTCCATATGCGCGATAAACCCAATCGTCGGCACCTTCGAATTATCCGCCAGATTTCCCGGAACCATCGCATAAACAATGCCCCATTCGCTCATGCGAACATTCTGAGCACCCAAATCCTTCAGTTCTTTTTCCAAAATCCTCGCCAGATCGAGCTGCTTCTTCGTACTCGGCGGCGCAGGCTGGTCCTCCGCCGACTGCGTATCGATCTTCACATAACGCAGAAATCGGTCCATCGCAGATTCGGTAGGCGGCTTTTGCTGCGCCGGAAGGGTCGAGAATAAAACGAGCGCATAGAAAAACGTAAACAATATTTTCATAATCTTTTCCTAACTTTATGGTTTCAAGTACGAAAAATGATCGGCCACTATCAGCCAACGACCCTTTCGCAAGGCCCATATTGTCGTACATCGTTCAGTTATGTCGAACGGTTTACCGCTTCGCGTTCCTCGAAACCGAATAGTTGCATGGTCAATCGCAACTTCGTCGTTGAGAATCCTTACCTTCTGATCTTTGTATTCGACCGTATCAATCTTCACAGATTTCGCGCGGTCAACGTAAGTTGCGAGGTCTTCTTGTTTGGTGTAAACCTTACCCACTTCGTCGGCGACAAGATAATCATCCGCCACGATGCTTGCGATAGAAGCCGCGTCGTTTCTCCGGATCATGTCGGTGTAAGCTCGACCGAGCGTGGCAATACTTTCTACGAGTTTTCTGTTTTTAGGCGACGAATCATTTAGGGAAGCCTGTGCCCCAATGGATATCGAGCCAAGAATCAGGAATGCTCCCGCGAAAACCAATTCCTTCATAAATTTATCACCTCGAACTATTAGATCTTTACACATACATTCTTCTCTTCCGTAAAAAACTTCAATGCCTCGAATCCGCCTTCGCGGCCGATACCGGAGTCTTTCATTCCGCCGAATGGTGTTCGCAGGTCGCGGAGGAGCCAGCAGTTTATCCAGATGATGCCGGAATCGAGAGCGGCGGCGATGCGGTGTGCGCGTGAAAGATTTTCCGTCCAGACGGTTGCTGACAGGCCATATTTAACACTGTTTGCGTAGCCGAGAACTTCTTCCTCTGTGTCAAACGGCATTATCGAAACGACCGGGCCGAAGATTTCTTCCTGGTTTGTGCGGCAACTGTGTGAGAGGCCTTCGATAACGGTGGGTTCGATGAAATATCCGTCGGAGCAGCGGCCTTCGAGATTGACCTGATTTCCGCCTGACAGGATCGTGCCGCCTTCTTCTTTCGCCAGTCCAATGTATGAAAGAATCTTTTCCATATGCGGCTTGGAAACGACCGCTCCGATTTTTGTCGATTCTTCCAATGGGTCGCCGATCTTTAGCTTCGATGCACGGGCGACAAAATCCGCTTTGAACTTTTCGTATATCGGCCGCTCGACGAAAATCCGCGAACCGCACAGGCAAATCTGCCCCTGATTCGAGAAAGAGGAACGCAACGTCGTCGCGAGCATTTCGTCGTAATTACAATCGGCGAAAATGATATTCGGATTTTTGCCCCCGAGTTCGAGCGACAGCTTTTTGAACATCGGAGCAGCGATCCGGGCAATGTCCTCGCCGGTTTTCGTGCCGCCGGTGAAAGAGATTGCTTTGATTTCTGGATGAGCGACGATTGCCGCACCTACTTTCGGGCCAAGGCCGTGAACGATATTCAGAACGCCGGGCGGCAAACCGGCTTCAATACACAGTTTCGACAATAAATAAGCCGTCATCGGGGTAATTTCGGAAGGCTTCGCGACAACGCAATTGCCCGATGCGATAGCTGGTGCGATCTTCCAAGTAAATAAGTAAAGCGGCAGATTCCACGGCGAGATACATCCGACGACGCCGAGCGGTTGGCGCAGCGTGTAATTTATCGCCTGTCCGACGGTCTCGTGCGATTCGTTCGCCGTGTGCATCGCGGCGGTCGCATAAAAGCGAAAATTGCTCGCCGCCCGCGGAATGTCCATCACTTTCGCAAGCGAAAGCGGTTTGCCGTTATCAATCGATTCGGCTTCGGCGAGCGAACTGAGATCGCGTTCGATCAATGCAACCAGCCGCATCAAAATCTCAAACCGCTGTTCCGCCGGTGTCCGTGACCACGCCGGAAAAGCCGCTTTTGCCGCTTCGACCCCACGTTCGACATCCGCCGCATCCGAATCGGGGATTAGCGAATAGATAAGTCCCGTTGCGGGATCGTAGTTGTCCAGATACCCACCCGAAGCTGGTTGCACCAATTCTCCGCCGATGTAATTTTTTATCTTCAGCATCAATAAAAGTACCGAAATTCTATTACTTGATCTTACCGTATGTTCTCAAAAGTTCGCGTACACGGTCGAGCGGCAGAGCCTCAACCGTTCGGTTGTCTTTTCCGGTTACGGATGTCGCTTTGAACAGGGAATTGAGGATCGCTTCTTCGGTCGCCTCAATAACGGCCTGAAACAGCGGGGACATCGCGTCGTTTCCGAGAAGTTCGAGACTTCGTTTTTGATCGGTCGAAATTATGCGGTTCGCAGTCGAAAAAGCGATCGTATAATCGCCGCTCCCGTTCGTCATCGAAGATCCTGTGCGTGCCAGGCCCGACATTGTCCGCGCCGCGATCCGGTTCAATTGCCTATGATCGAGCGGAGCGTCGGTCGCCACGACAATAATGATCGAACCATCGGCCAGGTCGGAACCTGAAACGTCTGATTTCCCGACAACACCTTTCAGATAATGCTTTCCCAATTCGATACCGATCGGCACACCGTCAATGCTCAAAACCCCGCCAAAGTTAGTCTGGACGAGAACGCCGATTGTATATCCGCCTAAAGCTGCTGGAAGCTTTCGCGACGAGGTTCCGATTCCGCCCTTCCATCCGAATGCAATTGTGCCGGTTCCTGCTCCAACAGAGCCTTCTTCGACCGCTCCAGGCCTCGCGTTTTTGATCGCGTTAAAAACGTCATCTCGCGTAATGTGGCGACCGCGAATATCGTTTAGCCCGCCGTCATTCGTTTCGGCGACCAGCGGATTTATCGAGCCGACTGCTTCGTTTCCCGGCAAAGCCAGCATGTAATCCATCAGAAAATCGCCGGTCTTCGGCACGCTTAGCGTGGATGTCAGCAGGATCGGCGTCTCGATCTCGCCGAGTTCGTTGACCTGCGTGGAACCCATTAGTTTCCCGAAACCGTTTCCTACAAAAACCGCTCCGGGAACCTTTTCCTTAAACAAATTGCCGTTATGAGGAATAATTGCAGTGACGCCGGTACGGACATTACTTCCTTTAATAATTGTCGTGTGGCCGACGGTGACGCCGGGAACATCGGTCATTGCGTTTAGCGTTCCAGTCGGAAGTATGCCGATCGTCAACCCCATATCGCGAACTCGCGGACGTGCCGACTGGCCGGAAATCCCTGAAGCTAAAAGCAAGCCAAGCAAAAGGAAATAAATTAATCGATGGTTCATGAACATTGCGAAAACCGTCATACGGCGCGGCCAACGAACGGTGATCTAAACCTTTGCAAATGTCAGCCCGGTCTGCCCCTGATATTTGCCGCCGCGGTCGGAGTATGAAACACCGCAATCTTCGTCGGATTCGAAAAACAAGATCTGTCCGATCCCTTCGTTGACATAAACGCGGAGCGGCAGGTTGGCGAGATTGCCGATCTCGACGACAAGGCGTCCGGTCCATCCGGCTTCGAGCGGCGTTGTATTAACAAGTAATCCGGCGCGGGCGTATGTGGATTTGCCGAGAGCAATACCGGTCACGTTTCGCGGCATTTTGAAGGTTTCTACCGTAACGCCCAGTCCATAATGATGCGGCGGAAGCAGGTAATATTTCGCCCCGTCATCAGCCGTTCTGATCGGCGGCTCGATCAGCGAACGTTCTTCGTCGAACCGTTTAGGGTCGATCTCGTCCCCGTAAACCGAAGAGAAAATGCGAAAGCCGTCGTCGGCAAGGCGCATGTCATAGCCGTAACTGGAGCAACCCGCCGAAATAATGCGGCCGCCGTTGTTTTCCCGCATTAACTCCGGAAGAAACGGGTCGATCATCTTATGCTCCGCCGCCATTTTGCGCAGCCAGATATCTGATTTTATAGTCATAAAAATTGTCTGAATCACCTGCGTCAGCAGCCAGGCGATGGATTTGCCAATAGAAAAAGGTGATAAGAAAAATTAACTTATCACCTTCGAAATACAAAATCCAAGTTGCCGATCTACTTAGGTTCTTTCAACTCAAAAATTTTAAGAGTTCCATCCCCGACCGTAAACTTCAGAGGCACACCTCCGACACCGGATTTGGCGGCGACCAATTTCTCGGTGAATAACGCCTTTCGGGTCTTGGGTTTGAGGTCGGCATAGGTGTTTTCGATCTTGCCGGTGCGTAAAATACTGGCATCGATCTCTGCATTCAGACTCGGCGGAAGGCTGACGTTCATCGTACCCATGGCTAGCTGAATATCGGCAAAACGACCGCGCCAGCTTCGCGTCGGCACGTTCACATCGACGGTACCACCACCGAAAACAGCGAGAATGCCGCCGCCGACAAGGTGGAGTTTGGCATTGGTGTCAAGATAATTGATCTTCATTGTGCCTTCTACGCCGGCTATGTAAAGATCGCCCTTGCCGCCGTCGATCTGCAGGTCGCAATACCGAGGGACTTTGAGCACGTAATCGATCTTAAAGGGCAATCCAAGGAGGTTTTTAGGAAATTTTTTCGATGCGGTCTTGAGATATTTCTTGTCGTGAGTGCCGACACTCAGAATTCCCGTGCGGCCCAGGCTTTCTTCTAGTACGAATCCGGTAACTTTCGCCAGCTCGTTCAGATCGGCTTCGGTCGCGGCCTGGATCTCGATCTCAGCCGAAATTTCGATCTCGTTCTGCGCCCAGCCTTCGATGCGAACGGAACCGTCCGGAGCGCCCGCCACAGATACCGTACCGCCGGAACCAAATTCAAATTTGTCCGTTTTGTAGATCGTCCGCTTTATTAGACCGCTAGCCTGAGCAAAGCCCGAGATGCAGCCGAGTGAAAATAAAACGACAAGAAGCAGCGATTTCGCGAAAGTTGTTTTTTTCATTGTAATACTTGCGGTCAGGAGGAGCGGCCAAACTATCTTAGGCTTTTAAGAAGTGCGAGGTCAAATTTTTTATTGAGAGGGTAAATGTATGCGACTAGGATTTAACCGCAGATTCGAAGACTTCCTTGCCCCATTCATTGATGCTTTTGCCGGACGATTCGGCCATCTCAGCTATACGTTCGTGAAGTTTGCCCGGTAGGCGAAGCATGACTTTGCCCGAATAGTTCTTTTTTGCCCTTTTACCTATCTTCTCACAAACTTCAATATGGAAGTCCACGGATTCCTGGAAGGCCTGTTTCACTTCTTCTACGGTTTCCCCGTGAAAAGAGACGATATCCTCAATTCCCAAAAGATGGCCGAAAAGCACATTGTCATCAGCGGAAAACTCGATCTTCGCCTTAAAGCCCTTGTATTTTAGTAGATTATTCATTTCCGTATCCAATTGAGATTAGGAAGCGCCGAACAGATTCGATTTGGTACTTCTTCGCTTCTTTCCGTGGGTGCGGCCTGTGAGCTTCCCATTTTAAGCCGGATTCCATCACAAAAGCGACCCGCTCCCCTCGACCACTTCCGCTCCCAAAGCCATCAAGAGTTTTTCGATGTCTGAAAACTTGATCGACGCAATTGTGGGCACTGTAAACACAGAAGTCAGAGTTTTTGTCTGCTTCTATTCACGACTTATGATATCACAATATGGTAGCAAAGATGGAATGTTTTAACGTCTAATAAACGCGATGCTTCCGCGTTGATTTGTAACGGTAAGTGTTGCGTTTCCGTCGCCGAATTGTCCGACGACGCGTCTACCGTCGCCCACAAAACGCATGTTTCCGCCGGAGAATGAGCCGAGGTTTATGCTACGAGTCGAAGGTGCGGTCGCGATCAGGCGAAATGCCGAATTAGAGGGAACCCGAAGGTTTATATCGCCGCGCATCGAAGTGAAACGGTAATTGCCGCCGGCCCTGATCTCGCCATCGAAGAATATATTGCCGATACCGTTTTGAGCCGAAACGGCGCTGGAACTGATATTTGTCAGCGTAATGTCGCCGTCGCTGGAAATATGGGCCCTAACGAGACCGCCGCGGACATTGCTGACATTCAAATTGCCGACCTTTGTTTCGATATCGACCATTGAATCGTAAGGCACGCGGATCGTGAAATTCACGCTGCCGATGTCACTGCGTCCCTGATTGTCCTTGACGAGATTGATGTAAATAGTGCCGCTCAGACTCTGCGGGGCGATGTTTGCGGCCGGTGCTTCGAGATAGGCCGAGATGTTGACTTCCTGCCTATTCCAGCCTTCGACCGTTACTGTCCCCGAACGATTCAGTAATTGGAGGCGGACATTCTGGCTCGCCGGGTACGTTTTTGAGAATTTCTTCTGTGCTACGGCTTCGCCCGCACCGAGCGCAAAGAAAAAAACTACGCCCAACCAAAGAATCGTAGTTTTCCTTTCTGCAAAGAGGCGCGCGGTATTTTTCAACTTAAAGATCATTACTACAAACTAGCACTTATAATTCCGAAAAATCGCGAA
>JACMMN010000417.1 GCA_014379075.1 Pyrinomonadaceae bacterium
ATATTTACGCGGGGGACGAATTCAGGATAGAAATCGAGCTGCCGAATAAAAATCGCCTTCCGCTGAGCTGTAAAGCAATCTACCGGTTTGAAAATACGGGGATAGGTGTGAAATTCACCGATATTTCACAATTCGAGCAGGAACTCGTGTCGAAGATCATTTCGGAGTGCCTTGTTCGCGAGGGTTTGCCGATCCATGTCGATCCGTTCAGACAGCCCTCAAAATTTATTGAAGATGACGATTCTCCGCAAATAAGCAATCCAAGACAGCAAAAAGAGAAGATGCTCGAAAAGATCATGTCGGGTGACGAATCCATTTAATATTGCCCGATTTTTCGTCTTGATTCCGCAATTTGTGAAAAGGATCCGCTGCTTAACTCTTCCATTGTCAGGCTCGTTGATTCCAAGATCTCGTTTTCATTCAAAGCCCCGCAGTCCAAGCCTCGCCTGAAAAAATTGACCAAGCCCTGCGCCGAAGCCGCATCGTCAAAAGTGTTGCCGGTAACGACCGCTTGAGCTTCTTTTTCAATAAATCCTTTCAGCCTTAATGCCTGAGCTTCTTTTGCTTCGAAAAAGAAGGAGTAAACGGCGGCATAACGGGCGACGAGTTGATTCGGATGCAGATCCCAGCTTTGATAAAAGCCATTGATCATCGACTGCGTTACGTTCTGAAAATGCGTTAGCCAGCTTGAGTGTATTGCCCGCCTGTTCTCATCGCGCTGAATTTGGGAAAGCTTTTCGCCTTTATGCATGGCCAACGGCAGATCGGTAGTCACCGAATCGGAAAGGCGAATTTCCAGAGGCGACAGAGAGAGCAGCATCATTTGCCGCGCGAAGTTGCAGGCGTCGTGATGCAAGGACTGGTGATTCGCGGAGATTCCCAGGCTGGCCGTGTAATCATATGCCCCGAAATGGGCCGACAATTGACGACCTTTCGCCGCCTTCACTAACTCTTTCAAAGCGAGCCTTCCTTTCCTGTCGACGATTGCGAGCGGCGTTTCGATCATTATTTCGATTCCGATCGAGTTTGATCCGAGCCCGTGTTTTTTCTCGATCTTTTCAAGATGTCTGCACAGATCCCGAACCTCCTTTTTGTCGCTGACCTTCGGAAGGGTAACCGCAAGGTCCGTGGGCAGTTTGTTGTTTGTTTGGGCCAGAAACGTATCAAGAAAAAGATGAAGCGTTCTGCCGGCGCGCTCGTGTGTTTCAGGCCCGAGCGATTTGATCCGAAAACCGGAGAAGCGGGTGATCGCGTTCGATTCAAACGATTTAGCGAGTTCTTCGGCGGCGGAAATGGCGTGGGCATCCTCTTCATCATTGGTGCGGAAACCGTAACCGTCTTCGAAATCTATTCGATAATCTTCGACCGGCTCGGTTTGGAGTTTTTGGCGAGTGAGGTTATATATTGACCAGGCAAACCATGCCGAAAAATTCTCCGTTCTGACTTTTTCCGGCTTTTTTGCAAGTTCCTTTTCGAGGGCCGCGACTGCGTTGGGGAAACGGGGCAGAGTTTCAGAGCCTTTCAGCCGCATCGCACCCGCAAATTCCACAAAATTCGGAGCATAGATACTCAGCGACTCGAGCGCGATCCTTCCCAACTTCTCAGGCGTACCGGCTTTGAAAAGATGAGCTCCGCCATAAACGACATGAACCGGTGAGCGGCCATTTTTCGTTACGACTTTATTTCGTTTACGCTTTATATCTTTGACGATTAAAAGCACGCCTTCGTCGCCGTCGTGTAGAACTGTTTTGCTCATATTCAAAAGGAATGCGGACATCCTTGTCCGCCAATGTTGCGGACAAGGATGTCCGCATTCCGCATTAAAACAACTCTTCCATCGCTTCTTCCAGATTTTTCACACCAATGACCCGAATACCTAAAAGTTTCTCAAGGCCTGATTTATTAGAAGCAGGAAGAATTAGCTTTTTAAATCCTAGCGTCTGGGCCTCGCGAGCTCTGGCCTGAGCCTGGAGAACGCCGCGGACTTCGCCCGTTAAGCCGACCTCGCCAAACACGGCGACCTCCGGCGGTACTTGAAGATTACGAAAACTCGACGCGATCGCGGCAATAACACCGAGATCCGCGGCCGGCTCGTCGACCTCCAGACCGCCCGCAATATTGATGAAAACATCATCCCCGGCAAGCTGAAAACCGAGCCGTTTCTCCAGCACGGCGATCAAAAGCGAAGTGCGGTTGTAATCGAAGCCTTGAGCCATCCTTCTTCCCGACGCAGATTTGTTGCTTGAAACGAGTGCCTGCACTTCGACCAGCATCGGCCGCGTTCCTTCCATACACACGGTTACGACCGAGCCGCTCGCACCTTCCGGACGTTCCTGGAGAAAAAGTTCCGAGGGGTTTCCTACCGGGATCAATCCCGCGTTAGTCATCTCGAAAACGCCGATCTCATTCGCAGCGCCGAACCGGTTTTTTGTCGCACGGATAATCCGATGATTGTGGTGACGGTCGCCCTCGAAATAAAGGACAGTATCTACAATATGTTCCAAGGTTTTTGGGCCGGCGATCGAACCTTCTTTTGTAACATGGCCTGTCAGAAACACCGGCGTGGCCGTTTGCTTGGCAAACATCATGAACTGAGCCGCGACGTCCCGCACCTGAGAAACGCTTCCCGGAGCAGATTCTATCTTGTCGCTAAACACGGTTTGAATAGAATCGACGATTATAAAATCAGGCCGCAGTTTGTCCGTTTCGGCCATGATCGTTTGCAGATTGGTTTCGGGAAGGATAAAAAGATTTTCTGCATTCAGGTTCAATCTTTCGCCCCGCATTTTGATCTGCCGTTCGGATTCTTCGCCGGAAATGTACAGCACCTTTGCACCGTTTTGGCTTAGCTTATCGGCCATTTGAATGACAATGGTCGATTTGCCGATTCCGGGTGCTCCGCCGATAAGAACGAGCGAACCCGCGACGATGCCGCCCCCGAGGACGCGATCGAATTCTTCTATACCGGACGACGTGCGTGCGTCGTCCTGAGATTCGATATCGCCGAACGATATAGGCTTACTGTCCCTCACACCGGAAAACATTGCCCTTCCAACTCCGCCGGGTTGGGCAGCCGGGCGGAAACGTTCCTCCACGAGGGTGTTCCATTCCTCGCAGTCGAGACATTGTCCCTGCCATTTCCGGGATTGGCCTCCGCAATTCTGGCAGACGTAAATTGTTGATGGTTGTTTTGCCATACGGATCGTTTTAGTTAATTCCTAGATGATACATATTTTGAGGTCAAATTCTCATCGTCTACAAACATATTGCGGTAATTGAGGCTCAGCTCTTGCACTCCCTGGAATTTAAAAGGCCTTTGACATCGCCGATGAAAGGCCATAAGTGGAAATTGTTTTGGCTAGCCGTAGTCCGGCTTCTGGTGTTCCGCCCTTGTTCCACCTGCGTTCCAGCGGTAAGCGGAACGTGCAACCCAATGGTCTTAATATGTATATAAGCGTTATTCAATAAATTCTAGTCGAACTTTAAAACTTTCGCAGACAGTTTTTAGAACGGGACACGGCGCTGGATCTTACTTGTCAAAGAGCATGCAGCCTGTCTATATGCTTTTGCGGTGTTACATAGTTTGTAGTAAAGGTTAAATAGCTCATAATCAATGAGAAGAATTTCTGTTAAGGAGGCAAATATGTCGGAAAGCAAAAATTATAATCAACCGGAGGACGCCGAAGGGAAGGAAAAAGATTCCGGGCGGGAAGTTGGAGCTGGCGTGAGACCGCTGGTTACCGAAACGAACGAAGATGACGGCCGTGATAAAGGAGCCTCGAGCGGCCAGAAAGGGCAGCCCGGAATTCCCGGCCCGGATGAAGAGGAATGGAGTCCGGGATCGCCTCAAGCGAACTCATAATAACTGAGCATTAAAAAACGCATCAGCACAAGTCGAAAAAAAATACTTCGCCTTGTGCTTTTTGATTAAAAGAGCTCCATTGTAGAGAATTGAATTTATGGCTGTGCGATCCGTTCACCAATTCGCCGAAAAAGTCGCTCTCATAACCGATGGAACAAGCCCGATCGGACGTGCCGTCGCGATGCAGCTGGCATTGCAGGGAAGTTATGTTGTCGCGGGTTTTCGAGCAATTCCTGGACGCGACGAAGATCCTTTGCGCGAATTACGGGAATTGGGAACTTTGGCTATTGCCGTTGAAGGAGATATCTCGACCGCGTCAGGAGCGAAGGCTTTGGTCGCGGAGGCAGCAAAATCGTTCGGGCGGATCGACCTGTTGGTGAATTGTCTGAAATCCGGGCCGCAATCGTCGTTTGACAAGACGGACGAGGCGGAATTTGCGAGCAGCATGAACCGTAATCTAGGAGCGGCTTATTTTGTGACACAGGCGGCCTTAGAACTAATGAAATCCCGTCCAAAACCGAAGATCGTGAATGTAATTTCGGCCTGCGATACGGAAGAAGCGGGCCAAAACATTCTGTTTGCGGCTTCGCAGGCGGCGATGGAAGGACTTACAAAAGCGATGTCTTTGTCTCTGTCGAAAAATTTTCGGGTAAACTGCGTCGCCGTCAGTGAAAAGAAAAAGGGTCCGGACGGCAGCGACCCGGAACTGTTCCGGCCGCAAACAGTAATTTCTGCGGATGATGCAGCCAGAACGGTTGTTTTCCTGCTTTCATCCGAAGCGATCGGGCTTAACGGACAGATTTTGACCGTGGGATAATGGATTATCGTTTCCAACGACAGTTTTGGTTACAGCGGACAACGTTTCGTGATAGAATTTTAACCGATGAAGCTCGATATTCTCACAATTAGGATCGGATTTGTAGCTCTTTTGATGCTCCTAGCATACCAGTTGAATCCGATCGAACGAACCCAAAAATTTGGACTGGGCGACAATGTCAGCGGCGATACACGGCATCTTTTGTCGGTGCTGATGGGCGCGGTTGTCGGTATAGCAATTATTGCGTTCGAGATGCGGGTGCGGCGGGCTTCGTTAAAGACGCTGATCGGTGCCGCTGTCGGCTCGATTCTCGGTATAGTAGGAGCGTTTTTGATCGGTGTACTGATTTCCATTCAAAAAGAAGCCGCCGTTTCAGCGGAAATGCAGACTTTTCTGACGATCTCGCTCGCCTTTTTCATGGGTTACATAGGGTTGATGGTCGGTGCGGCAAAGGGCGAATACCTTGATCTATCGGCTCTAGGCGGGATATTCAGCGACAAAACTATAAAACGCGATTATAAAATTCTGGATACGTCGGTGATCATAGACGGACGCATTGCCGATGTGTCGGAAACCGGATTTCTCGGCGGGACATTGATAATCCCTCACTTTATTCTCGCCGAATTGCAGCAGGTCGCGGATTCAGCAGATTCGTCGAAACGGCAACGCGGCAGACGCGGGCTGGATATGCTCCAGCGGCTTCGGAACAACAGCAAACTGGATATTCAGATCATCGAAACGGATTTTCCGGCGGTCAAGGAAGTCGATCTAAAGTTAATAGAGCTCGGTAAACAACTCGATGCGGTGATAGTTACCAACGATTTTAATCTCAACAAAGTTTCCCAGCTTCGAGGCGTTTCCGTACTCAATATCAATGAGCTTGCCAATGCGCTCAAACCGGTTGTTCTTCCCGGTGAAGCGATGCGTGTTTTTGTTCTTAAGGAAGGCAAAGAATACAATCAGGGCGTCGCCTATCTCGATGACGGAACGATGGTGGTAGTCGACAATGCACGCCGCTTGATCGGCAAAACCGCTGACATCGCGGTGACCAGCGTGTTGCAAACCACTGCAGGAAAAATGATCTTTGGACGGTTGTGGGAAGAAAAAGACGAGCACGCCGAAAGCAATGTGGGTATTCACGATTCGCGGTCGATGGGCTTTCGAAAAGCAACCCGCGAACTTCGCCAGACGACCATTATCGAAGAGATCGAATCGTAGGGCCACGGTCTTATTCCGATGAATACTGCAATAATCGTAGCCGCCGGGAGCGGTAAAAGATTCGCGTCTGAAACACCCAAACAATTCCTCGATCTCGCCGGAAAGCCCGTTATAATCCATACGCTCGAACGGTTCGAGGCTTGCCCTGAAATTCACCAGGTAATTTTAGTTTTAGCGGTCTCAGAGATAGAAGCGTTTGAGACAATTGCACCGAACTACTCGCTGACGAAAGTAAGCTGCATAATTCCGGGTGGAAAAACTCGGGCGGAGTCGGTTTTTAACGGATTGCAGGCAGTGGATCAACGAACGGAGATCATTGCAGTTCATGACGGAGCGAGGCCGCTTGTTGCTGTTGACGAAATATCAGCAATTGTTTTAAAGGCTAAAGAAACCGGGGCCGCCTGTTTAGTCGCTCCGGTAACGGATACAATCAAACAGATTAGCGGCAATGAAATCACGGCGACACTCGATCGGAAAAATCTACGGCGTGCGTTAACTCCGCAGGCTTTCCGTTATGAAATACTGCAAAAGGCCTTCGCCAATGCCGATCTGGGCGATGAGGTTACGGACGAGTGTTTTCTAGTCGAAAAATTAGGTCGAACGATAACATTTATAGAGGGAAGCTCGAAAAATGTAAAAATCACGCATGCCGAAGATATGATCGCCGTGGAAGCGTTTATGAAAAGTTCTGAGTTCAAGTTTTAGTTGTTTTCGGGTTAGCGAAGAAGCAAATTAAAGTTTGTACTAAGAACTACAACCAATATGTTTCGAATAGGGTTTGGGAACGACATACACCTTTTAGTAAAAGGAAAACCGCTGATCCTTGGCGGCGTCGATATTGAATCGGACCTGGGTGCAGAAGGACATTCCGATGCCGACGCACTAACACATGCCATAACCGATGCGATTTTGGGAGCACTTGCCCTCGGTGACATCGGAAAGCATTTCTCGGACGCCGAAGAGCGGTGGAAGAATGCCGAGAGTTTTGTCTTTCTGCGTTACGCCGTGGGCTTGATGAAGGAAAAAGGTTTTGCGGTTGAGAATATCGATTCAACGATTAGTCTCGAAAAGCCAAAACTGCGGCCATATATTGATGCGATGCGCGAGAGCCTTGCTGTTGCTCTTGAGATCGAGCAAAGCTGTGTGAGCGTTAAAGCCAAAACGGGTGAAGGCCTCGAAGCGGTAGGTGAACGGCGGGCGGTCCGCGCCGAGGCCATAATTTTGCTGAAACGAAATTAGCAACGGGACTAACAGTGAGAGATAGCGACTGGGTTCTTACGCTCAACGGCAAAAACCAATCGCTATCGCTCCCGGTTCCGACACGAGAAAAGCCCCAAGGAAACCGCCTACGGTACTGACAAGAAAAAATGCGTTCACAAGAAATAATTGCGAAAAAACGCGATGGTGAGGAGCTTTCTGCCGGTGAAATAAACTCTTTTATTGACGGGATTTGCGACGGCACCTGGGCGGATTATCAGATATCGGCGCTTTTGATGGCGATGTTCACGCGCGGGTTGAGTATCGATGAGCAGGATAATTTGACGAGGTCGATGCTGCACTCCGGCGAGGTGCTCGATTTTTCCGATATCGATGCCCCAAAGGCCGATAAACATTCGACCGGCGGCGTCGGCGATAAGACCTCGCTGATAATCGCTCCGCTTGTAGCCGCCTGCGGCGTTGCGGTCCCGATGATATCGGGCCGGGGACTGGGGCATACGGGCGGTACGCTCGATAAACTTGAGGCGATTCCGGGTTACAACGTCAATCTTTCCACCGGTGAATTCCGCAAAATCATTAAGAAATGCGGCTTTGCAATGGCCGGGCAGACGGCGGAGATCGCACCGGCCGATAAAAAGATTTACGCTCTCCGCGATGCGACGGCGACCGTTCCGTATATTCCACTAATAGTTGCGTCGATAATGTCGAAAAAACTGGCTGAGGGCCTCGATGTCCTCGTTTTGGACGTTAAAACGGGTTCAGGCGCATTCATGAGGGAGTTTGAGGATTCTAAGAAACTTGCGGAAGCCCTGGTAAAAACCGGAATGAGTTTCGGTGTGCGTACGGAAGCCGTGATCTCCGATATGAGTCAGCCGCTCGGCAGATTTGTCGGGAACGCCCACGAAGTTTACGAATGCATCAAAATTCTCAAAGGTGAAGTCGATACGCTATCGCAGCCGACTTGGGTTCTTTCGCTCGAACTTTCGGCTAGGATTCTTGTCATGGCTGGTGTAGAGCCGGATATTGAAGCTGCCCGCGAACTGGCTCAAGCGGCACTCGACAACGGCTCCGCTTTCGAAAAATTCAGGATGAATGTGGAATGCCAGAACGGCGATACGCAAATTTGCGATAACCCTGAACGGCTTTTGGACAATAGCCTTATCGAGACAAAAATTGTTGCGATGCAGTCGGGGTTTGTTAGCGAAATCGACACTCTTGCAGTCGGCAATGCAATTGTCGCGATCGGCGGCGGCCGACAAAAAGCCGATGACAAGATCGATCACGCCGTCGGTTTCACATGTGAGACGAATGTAACGCAGAAAGTAAACGTCGGTGACACGTTAGGAGTTCTGTTTTGCCGCAGCAAAGAACAGGCTGATTCCGTCGTTTCCGAAATGACCGCCGCGTTTAAGATCAGTTCCGAAAACACCCAAAGCACTCCTCAACTTATTAAAGAAATCATTTCTTAAGAATTTTTCTGCAAGCCGCCGTAGATATCTTCGTTCGAATATTACAAGCCGATCCCAAAAGGCAGAGTTTGACCGTTCAGGAGATCTCAATGAAGAAAATTTTTGGAAGTTTATCGCTCATCACGCTTGCGATTTTTTCTTTCGCAATCGGAGCTGCGGCGCAGAGGCGTAGTTCCAAACCCATAAAAACCCCGGCCCTTGTAAAATCCCCGGAAAAAACCACTATCGACAAACGCGACACGCTTGAAATGGTTTTCGTTCTCGATACCACAGGTTCGATGGGCGGGCTGATCGAAGGCGCGAAGCAGCGGATCTGGGGAATTATCAACGAAGTAATGCAAAAGGCTTCGAAGCCTCGTGTGCGTGTCGGCCTTGTCGCTTACCGCGATATCGGTGACGAATACGTTACGAAAATTCTGCCGATTACCGAAGACCTTGACAAAGCCTACACTACCCTAATGGAATACCAAGCGGGCGGCGGTGGCGATACGCCGGAGAACGTGCGCAAGGCGCTATCCGAAGGTGTAAAGAAAGCGGGCTGGGCTCCGTCAAAAACCGGATTGGCACAGATCGTATTTCTTGTGGGCGATGCTCCGCCGCAGAATTATGCTCAGGAACCCGATGTTTTGGTCACGACAGCCGAAGCTGTTCGCAAGAACATGATCGTCAATACGATCCAGTGCGGCGGTATCGTAGGAACAAAGGAAATCTGGCAGACCATAGCCGCGCGGGGCGAAGGCAAATATTTCGCCATCGCGCAGGACGGCGGTGTGCAGGCGATCTCAACGCCGTATGATGCCAGACTCGCCGAACTTGCCGCGAAAGTCGGCAAAACTTATGTCACATACGGAGCGAAGTCGAAACGTGAAACGAACGACCGGCTGCAATCGGCAACCGAATCTCGTATCACCGCCGGAGCGCCGATGGCGGCCCAAGCAGATCGGGCTGTCAATAAAGCGGTCAACAGCTTTCAATATGATGGCGATCTCGTTCAGGACGTGGAAAATGAAAGGATCAAGATCGAAGACGTAAAAACCGAAGATCTTCCGGAAGAAATGCAGAAGCTGTCCCTCCCGCAGCGAAGAAAGGAAATAGACAAACGCGTCGGCGAAAGAAAGCTGATCCGAGCGGAAATACTCGCACTTTCGAAAAAACGCGATGAATTCATCGTTGCGGAACGCAAAATGAAAGGGCAACAAAACGGATTCGATACGGCGGTGGCTCAAGCCTTAAAGGAACAACTTTTGCGAAAAGGCATAAAATAAAAGTGAATAGGCCAAAGCCTTCCTTGCCCGTTTTCAGAAATGTTTGTAATCTTATCTCACCTTTCAATGCATCTAACCGTGAGATTTATGAACAACAGAATTACTTCGATAGCCAGCCTTCTTGTTCTGGCTATTTTTTTGCTGTCGTCGTGCGGGACGCAGACCGAGGCAAAACGGGAAGGCTGCACGGCCCGCGTCGGCATCGTGTTCGATATCGGCGGTAAGAACGACCGCTCATTCAACGCGGCCGCGTGGGACGGCGTGAAACGGGCGGAAAAGGAACTTGGCATTTGTCTTAATGATGTTGAGCCGGGAAATCCGACCTCAATCGAACCGGCAATGCGGGCATTTGCAGAGAGAAATTTCGATCTGGTCGTCGGCGTCGGATTTGCTCAGGGGCCGATCATGCAGCGGGTTGCGAACGATTATCCCGATATAAAATTCGCGATCATCGACGGTGTGATATTCGAAAAAGACGGCAAAACGCCAAAGCAGAATGTCGCGTCGCTAGTTTTTCGTGAACACGAAGGTTCATTTCTTGTCGGAATGATAGCCGCCGCGAAATCAAAAACCGGCACGCTCGGATTTATCGGCGGAATGGATATTCCGCTGATCCACAAATTCGCGACCGGTTACCGGGAAGGCGCAAAGTTCCAGAATCCGGATATAAAATTCGTCGAGAATTACGTCGGCGTAACCGATTCGGCCTGGAATAATCCGGGCAAAGGAAAGGAATTGGCTCTGAACCAGATCGAAAAAGGTGCGGACGTGATTTTCACCGCCGCCGGAAATTCCGGACTCGGGGCTTTCGATGCGGTAGAGCAATATGGCAAAAATGACAGCGGCGAAGCGAATAAATTTGTCATCGGAGTCGATTCAAATCAAAACGGCGTCAAGCCCGGTTTCGTTTTAACTTCTATGGTCAAACGCGTCGATAACGCAGTTTTCGATGTCGTTAACGAAGTGGTCGAAGGAAAATTCAACGGTGGTTTTCACGTCTTTGGACTCGACAAAGACGGCGTTGCCTATTCGATGGATGAGTTCAATAAATCGCTGATATCACAAGACGTGATCTCAAAAGCTGAAGCAGCGAGAACAAAGATCGTTGCTGGCGAGATCAAAGTAACGGATCCGATGGCTCCAAAAAACTAATGCTCGAAGTTAGAAATATTAAGAAAGCGTTTGGCGATTGCGTTGCCAATGAGGACGTTTCGCTTAGCGTCAAAAAGGGCACGATCCACGCGATTGTTGGCGAGAACGGTGCGGGGAAATCGACGGTCATGAAAGTCGTTTACGGGTTTTACCGGCCTGATTCCGGCGAGGTGCTGGTTGACGGCAAGCCCGTTCAGATACGCAATCCGCACGACGCTATCGCGCTTGGAATCGGTATGGTCCACCAGCATTTTATGCTTGTGGACACGATGACCGTTGCCGAGAATATTATTTTGGGAGCTGAAACGGGTTCAATAGTTAACCTTGATCTCGATCAAGCGGAGCGTGAGATAAAAGCTCTTTCAGACGAGTTAAAACTCGGTGTTGATCCCGCAGCATACATCGAAGATCTTTCAGTTGGAGCACAGCAGCGGGTCGAACTGCTCAAGGCCTTGTACCGCGACGCTGAACTGCTGATTCTTGACGAACCGACCGCAGTCCTGACGCCGCAAGAGGTCGAAGATTTTTTTGGCATTCTGCGCCGTATGAAGGCGCAAG
>JACMMN010000418.1 GCA_014379075.1 Pyrinomonadaceae bacterium
TACACGGAAAGTATGTCGATCCACATCAACGGCGAAGAGATCAAAGCGGTCCACTATCCGAACGGCCATACGGATGGCGACACGATCGTCTTTTTCGTCAAAGCAAATGTCGTGCATCTCGGCGATGATTTTTTTGTCGGGCGGTTTCCGTTCGTCGATCTCGACAGCGGCGGCAGCGTACAGGGTTTGATAAACAATATCGCAAGCGTAATTCAAACGATCCCGGCGGACGCTAAACTGATTCCCGGACACGGTCCTTTGTCCACGCACAACGATCTAAAGGCGTATCATCAGGCCCTCGTCGAAACATCAAAATTCGTGCAGGACGAAATGAAAAAGAAGAGGTCGCTGGATGAGATCAAAACGGGCGGCTTGCCGGAAAAATTTAAAGAATTCGGGAGCGGTTTTGTTAAATCCGAATTTTGGATCGAGACGGTTTACAAAAGCTACTCTAAAAAATAACGGGTGGACACTTTTATCGGCCGCAAAAGGCTCGAAAAGCGCAAAAGAATTTTTTTGCACTTTTCGAGCCTTTTGCGGCCGATATTCTTTAAGCGACCGTTATTTCTTTCGAAAGATAAACGTCCTGGATCGCGTTCAGCAATTCGACGCCTTCACTCATCGGTCGTTGGAAAGCTTTGCGGCCGGAGATCAGGCCGGTTCCGCCGCCGCGTTTGTTTATCACCGCCGTGCGAACGGCATCGGCCATATCGCTTTCGCCTTTCGATTCGCCGCCGGAATTTATCAGCCCGCAGCGGCCCATGTAGCAGTTGGCGACCTGGTAACGCACGAGATCGATCGGATTGTCTGACGTTAATTCGGAATATATTTTCGGATTTGTCTTGCCGTAGCTGCTCTCGACATTCAGCATATTGTAGCCGCCGTTTCGCTCCGGCAGTTTTTGCTTGATGATGTCGGCCTGAATTGTAACGCCAAGATGATTTGCCTGTCCGGTAAGGTCGGCCGCCGTGTGCATATCGCCTTCTGCTCCTTTGAAATGCGAATTACGCAGGTAGCACCACAAAATGGTCGCCATGCCAAGTTCGTGGGCATAAGCAAATGCCTCGGCAACCTCGGTGATCTGCCGTGTCGAATTGTCGGAGCCGAAATAGATCGTCGCACCGACGGCAACCGCGCCCATATTCCTGGCCTGCTCGATCGATCCGAACATTACCTGGTCGAACTGGTTCGGGTACGTCAAAAGCTCGTTGTGATTGATCTTTACGATAAAAGGGATCTTGTGCGCGTATTTGCGGGCTACCGAACCGAGCACACCAAACGTCGAGGCCACCGCGTTGCATCCGCCTTCAATCGCCAGTTTCACGATATTTGACGGATCGAAATACTGCGGGTTCGGTGCAAAGCTCGCCCCTGCGGAATGTTCGATTCCCTGATCGACCGGCAAGATCGAAAGATAACCCGTTCCTTTTAACCGCCCATTATCTTTAAGCGTCTGCAGGCTCCGAAGCACGGCCGGCGTCCGATCCGAATCCATCCAGACGCGATCGACAAAATCGCCGCCCGGAAGGTGCAGATCGTTTTTTGAGATCGTCTTCGATACATGATTTAAAAGTATTTCGGCGTCCGCGCCTAAAAGGTCCTGAATTTTAGCGTAATCAGCAGCCATTGATTCTCTCCTGTTCCAATATTTTATATAAATGTGGTGATTTAATTTGCGAAATTATACCATATTAAAGATTCTTCGGCTGCCGGCATTAAATCATTGCTTTTAGTCCCGAATTTTTATAGACTAACCAGCGAAATCAGGTTTATTTTGTCGATCTTCTAATTTACGACGCGAAAACCTTTGCTCCCGCAGTTTCTGTGCGGCTACACCCTAATAACCGAGGTAATTATGAATTCGTTCCCTACCGTAAAGCTGTTTTGCGCGCTTTCGCTCCTTTGTGTCCTGGCACTCTCCGCTTCGCTTGCTGGGGCACAGGATAAGGAATGGCGTCCCGTGTCGCCGCAGGAACTCACCGCTAAAACTCCCGTCGTCGAACCGGATGCCGACGCGGAAGCGACTTTTTGGGAGATCCGGATCGATGACAGCTCATCCGATGATGTTTCGCTGCGTCACTATGTGCGCGTGAAAATCTTTACCGAACGCGGACGCGAAAAATACAGCAAATTCGATATTCCTTTTTCAAAGGGAATGAAGATCAAGGATCTCGCCGCCCGTGTTATCAAAGCGGACGGAACGAGCGTCGAAATCAAAAAAGAAGACATTTTTGAGCGCGAAATAATCAAGGCCGGCGGTATCAAGATCAAAGCGAAATCGTTCGCCGTCCCGAATATCGAGCCAGGCGTAATAGTCGAGTACCGATATAAAGAAACGATCAATGACGGCGGGGCAAAAGGCATGCGGCTTGCCTTTCAGCGCGACATTCCTATTCAAAATCTTTCGTATTATTATAAACCCTATGATTCGCAGAATCCCAAATATCAGAATTATAATTTTACAGACGCCAAGTTCGTAAAAGACGAGAAAGGCTACTGGCTCGCTACTCGAAAGAATGTGCCGTCTTTCCGGGACGAGCCGAGAATGCCGCCGGAAGATATGGTGCGGCCGTGGATGCTTCTGACTGGGACGCGAATCGGCTTAACCAGCATATCGGACTTCTCGATCTCGTATACGGTAAAGGATCCCAGCAGTCCACTCAAATATTGGGGAGCCGTAAGCTCGGAAAATGTTCCGCTCGTCAAGTTCATGACAAAATCGTCAGGCGACATAAAGAAAGCCGCCGCCGAGATAACTGCCGGAGCCGCGACGCCCGACGAGAAACTGCGAAAAATTTACGAGTTTTGCCAAACGCAGATCCGCAACACTACTTTCGACACTTCTCTGACGGACGACGACCGGAGAAAACTGCCTCAGGTAAATTCGATAGGCGATGTCCTGAAACGGAAAGCCGGCAGTTCGCAGTACATTGATATGCTGTTTGGAGCACTCGCAAGCGCCTCGGAGTTCGAGACCAGGATCGCGTTCTCCGGCAATCGCAGTGAGATGTTCTTCCAGCCGGAAATGACCAACGAAAATTTGATTCATCCGGCGGCAATTGCGCTAAAGGTCGGCGAGGAATACAAATATTTTAATCCCGGAATGAGTTTTTTGCCTTACGGAATGCTGGTCTGGTATGAAGAAGACACGTGGGCAATGCTGGTCGGCGAAAAGAATTTTCTATGGCGGCAGACGCCGATCACCCAGTTCGGCAACTCACTGTCGAAACGCAGCGGTAATTTCAAACTGCTTGACGACGGCACGCTCGAGGGCGATGTCCGTATCGAATACAGCGGCCACCCGGCGCTCACCTACCGGATGGAAAATTATGACGAGTCGGCGAACAAGCGCGAAGAGAATCTGAAGGACGAGATCAAAGGCCGAATCAGCACGGCGGAGGTGTCGGAGATCAAGATCGAAAACCTGACCGAATCCGCCAAACCGCTGATCCATCAGTACAAGATCCGCGTGCCGAGCTATGCTCAAAAAACCGGTAAGCGTCTCTTTATCCAGCCGGGCTTTTTCGAATACGGCTCGGATTCATTGTTTTCGAGCGCGGCGAGAAAATACGACATTTTCTTTCGCTATCCATGGTCCGAATCCGACAAGATCGCCATCGAATTACCGTTGGGCTTCGATCTGGACAGTGCCGACGCCCCGGCCCCGCTGACCGATCCGCAAAAAATAGCTTCGCTGAATATCAGCATGGCTATCGATAAGGCCAAACCCACTTTAAGGTACGACCGTCAATTTCATTTCGGCGGCGGCGGCAACATTTTGTTTCCTGCAACGGCTTATCCAGCGGTCAAAGGATTATTCGACGCCTTTCAAAAATCGGAAACGCACACGATAACTCTGAAGCAGAAATAGAAATAGTCCAAGGCTCTCACATGAAATATCTAAAACGAAATCTTATCTTTTTGCCTGCATTATTATTTGCGGTAGTTGTTCTGCTCGGCCCGGCGGCAGACTCTTACGCCGCCGATGCTCCGCCGTGGCTTCAGCAGGCTGCCGCCGCCAAATTTCCGGCTTATGAAAAGGATGTCACCGCGGTAGTGCTTCATAAGGAGCAGCATGTGACCCTAGACAGCGGCGGCAAGCTCATCACCGTCGAAAAATACGCTGTTAAAATTCTTACGAGAGAAGGCCGCAGAGAAGCCTCCGGCGTGGCGTTTTACCTGTCGAATTTTAGCCAGGTGCGGGAAATGGAAGGCTGGCTGATCGCACCGGGCGGTTCGGTGAAAAGCTTTGGAAAAAAAGAAATAATTGACCGTATTTCAGATACGGACGATATTTACGACGAGGGCCGGATCAAGATCCTTGACGCCTCATCCGACGCCGATATCGGTTACATCTTCGGCTATACCGTCACGACCGAGGATCGCCCGTTGTTCTACCAGGATAAATGGGCATTTCAGGACGAATTACCGACGCTGTTTTCACGCTACACGCTCAGCGTGCCGGACGGCTGGAAGGCGACCAGCCTGACCTTCAACCGGGCGGACGTCGTCCCGCAGGTCAGCGGCAACGCGTATACATGGGAACTTCGCGATCTGCCTCCGATCCCGTATGAGCCGATGAGCCCTTCCTTCGTGAACATCGCGCCGAGGCTCGCGGTCAATTATGCTCCGTTGACAGGGTCGCAGGGCGTGAACCGCGTCTTCGCCGATTGGCTCGACGTCTCGAAATGGGCCACGACTCTTTATGACCCGCAGGTTATAATCGACGACTCGGTCGCCGGAAAAGCGCGTGACCTGACAGCGGCCGCAAAAACAGAGCAGGAGATCATACAGGCGATTGGCTCATTCGTTCAAAACCTGCAATATATTTCGATCGATATCGGGGTCGGTTACGGAAACGGCATGAAGCCCAGGGCATCGAATACAGTTTTGAACCGCGGCTACGGCGATTGCAAGGACAAGGCGAATTTAATGCGGGCGATGCTCAAATCGCTGAAGATCGAGGCGTATCCCGTGATAATTTATTCCGGCGATCCGAACTATGTACGCAGGGAATGGGCATCTCCCGGCCAGTTCAACCACTGCATTATCGCCATCCGCGTGTCGCCAGCGACCGTCGGGCCGACCGTGATAAATCACGCAAAACTCGGCCGTCTGATGATATTCGACGCGACCGATCAATTTACGCCGGTCGGAGATCTGCCGGATTATCTTCAGGGAAGTCTGGGATTAATTGTCGCCGGAGAAAACGGCGGAATTGCCGAAATGCCGGTCACGCCGGCGGATTTTAATGCGTGGAACCGTGAAACCGAAGTAAGCCTGGCGGGTGACGGCAGTATCAAAGGCGTAATTCGCGAACGCGTCAGCGGCCAGGAATCGCGTCCGGCAAGGACGATGCTTCGGTCGCTTTCAAACACCGATTTCAATCAATCCATCGAAAAATGGCTTACCCGCGGAGCAACCGCCGCCAAGCTGGATAGATTAACGACGAAGGACCGGCAGGCCGATGCCGCTTTTGAAATGGATGTCGAATTTAGCGTCGCCGGATACGGCCAGTTGATGCAGAATCGTCTGCTCGTCTTTAAACCGACGGTCGCGAGCCGGACGAACTCCGTCTATTTAACCGAGAAGCTTCGAAAGCATCCTGTCATGCTCGATTCGAATTCGTTCAATGAAAAGGTGACCTTCAGCCTTCCCGCCGGATTCGCCGTCGATGAAATGCCCGACGCCGTAAATCTGACGACCGCATTTGGAAAATACACGACCACTTACGAAGTTACGGAAAGTAAGCTTATCTTTACGCGTTCGCTGACCACAAACCGTTCCGCCGTTTCGATCGAGCGATATAAAGAGGTAAAGGATTTCTTTACGAGCATGCTCAA
>JACMMN010000064.1 GCA_014379075.1 Pyrinomonadaceae bacterium
GCTTCATCCATTGCTCCGCGCCGAAACGCTGCTTAACGCTGTCGTTTTGTTCCCAGCAGCCGGAGATCCAGCCGAGAGTTTCGATTGACTGCTTCGGTTCCTGGGCTAGGGCCGTAGAAGAGAAAAGAAACATAACGGCAAGGTAATTAATGGCGATGAATTTCATTTTTTGCACTCCTGAATTAATTTCGTCTGGCACGCTAAGAATACTAAACTCAATTATCACGGGTGTATTGTAAAAATCCGACACTTAATCGCCGGCGGTAAACAGTTCCGTCATCCGGTGTGAATCACCTATAAAAGCATTGGGGCTTTTGCCTGAAAATTCCTTAAATTCATGGATCATGTGGGACTGATCAAAATACCCGAAAGACAATGCTGTGTCCGAAACGTTGCCTGTTTTGTTGTTTTTGAGAAATTTTAGGACATTTTGAAAGCGGACGATGCGTGAAAACAGCTTTGGCGAGAGTCCGGCCTTCTGCTTGAATTTACGTTCCAATCCACGCTCACTGATCCCGGATATACGTGCAACGCTGTCGACCGGAATAGTCCCTTGATTCCGGCAAATCATTGCCACGGCCCTATTCAATATCGTATCAATTTTTTTGTTTCCGGTGAGTCGATTCGTAAGCAGGATCTCAAAAGCCTCAACGCGTTCCGCAAAGGAGTTCGCCTCATTAATTTTCTCTTCAACAACTGTTCCGGCAGCACCTAAAACGGCGTCGATCCCTTCGATCCGTCCGTTCAGCTCGTAAAGGGGAAAATCGAAAAAAGGATACGCACCCGCAGGTTGAAAACGAATTCCGAAGAGGTTCACATTTCCTGTCGGTCTGATCAAGACGCTTTTATTCATTTGTCCGGCGATTATCGATGCCGGCTGTATCTCGACGGACGAATCCGAATGGAATCGCTGATAGCGGTCGGCCAGATTAAACACGATCTCCACACATCCATCCGGAACTATCAGTTCGGGAGTATCGGCAACAGCGAATTTAGATTGCTCCAGCGACCAAAAACATTTGACGAAATGTGCTAAATGCGGCGACGGGACCATCTCTGAATACTTCATACATCAAAGCTCAATCGATTGTTCATACTGCGGCACCACAACGTTCCACTCGAACCTGTCGCGAATATGCTGAGCCATTGCTTCCGCCGCATCTGGTTCACCGTGAGTAGTGAAAACCATTTTCGGCGTGTTTTGTAAGCCCTCGAGCCAGCGAATCACGGCCTTCCAATCGGCATGCGCCGAAAAACCTTCCACCTTCCGAACATTACAGCGCACCGGAATCCAATTCTTCATAAGGCGGACCTTCGGCTCACCGTCCTGAATACGCAGCCCGGTCGTTCCGGCCGCCTGGTACCCTACGAAAATAATGGTCGCATTCTCATCCGGCAGAATACGCATCGCATGGTGCACCACACGCCCGCCCGTGATCATCCCCGACGCCGAGATAATAATTCTTGTGCCGCGCAAACCATTCAGCTTTTTAGAATCTTCACGCGAAGACGTTATTGTCATCGAGGCGGTGCGGAGCGGATGCCTCTTGTGCGCTAGGATCGAAGCGTATTTCTCATCGTGTTCCTCGCTCCATCGGCCATAAACCTGGGTAGCTTGGGCCGCCATTGGCGAATCGACGAACACCGGAAGAATCGGGATCCGCTTGGCTTCTTCAAGCTCGCGAATGAGATATAGGACTTCCTGTGTCCGACCCACTGCGAATGCCGGGATGAGGATCGGAGCGTTTCTTTTAGCCGCTTCATTTATAATCTCGGCCATTTGCGTTTCGGAATCTACATCGCCGTGCAGCCGGTTGCCGTAAGTGGATTCGGTCATCAAATAATCGCAGTCCGGTGGCAACGCGGGATCTTTCACGATCGGCTGGTCGTAATGACCGAGATCGCCCGAAAAAAGAAAGCGGATAGATTCGTGATTTTCTCGCGAGGCGGAAACACGACCGGTAGGAAGTGTGTTGCTTTCATTTGGCTGAGTCTCACCGAAAGATACACCCTCGCTACCACTTGGGTTTCCGCCTTCGTGCATCTCGACCAGCACTAAACTCGCTCCGATAATGTGCCCGGCAACCAAAAAACTGGCGCGAAAACCTTCACAAACCTCGACCGCTTTCCCGTCATTTGCTACTGGCCGCAGCAACTCGAGGGCGGCCTTAGCGTCGTCTTCATCGTAAAGCGGCAATGCCGGCGAATGTTTGGTCAAATTGTGACGGTTGCGGTAATCGGCCTCTTCTTCCTGCAATCGCCCGGAGTCGGGCAGCAGAATCTTTAACAGATCTGCGGTTGCACGCGACGTAAACACAGGCCCGTCAAAACCGAGCTTTACCAGCCTCGGCAAATAGCCCGTATGATCGATATGGGCGTGCGTGATAATTACGGCATCGATCCCGCGCGGGTCGAACGGCGGGTCTTGCCAGTTTCTTTCCTTAAGCTCACGCAGGCCCTGAAAAAGCCCGCAATCGACGAGAATTCGCCCGCCGCTATGTTCAAGTAAATATTTCGAACCCGTAACTGTCCCGACGCCGCCATAAAACTTAATTGAAGTCATATAGATAGAATACACCTATCCAGAGTAGATCATACAGACCCTCTCGATCCAGACAGGTTTTATCGTAATAAAACGCTGCTGAAAACCGCAAAGAACATTTTTACAAATCCCTCGTACAGTTACGCCTCTACTGTTTTCTGCCCAAGAGTTTAAAACAGATTTTTATTTAGGCCAAGCGATTCATTTAGCGAAAAACGAAAAGCAGATCAATATCTCGCCTGCAGCTCTGAGTTCTAATTTCGAACTTCTATCTACTCAGTTAACATATTCCTTCGGAAACCACAGCACCTTGCTTGGTTCGGCGGATTTTGCCTGCTGTTTTCGTAGCTGGGCATGCAGGAGCAGCTGTTGTGCCGTTTCGCCGTCCTTCCAGAATGTTGCCCAGCCGTAGTTCAGCCAGATCTTCAAATTCTCCTTTTCCGCGATCTCGAAGGGATTGTTGACGAAGCTCAGTTTGATCCGTTCGAGGATCTCCAAAGCGGTTTTTTCATTGGCCGTCGGCAGGATCACGACAAATTCGTCATTGACCGAGCGGGCAAGAAAATCCATTTTTCGTAATTGTTCCTTTATAAGTTTTGCGGCAAAGGTCAAAAGCCTGTCACCGGTCGCGTGGCCGAAACTGAGGTTTGCATCCGCGAAATCCTTAATGTCTATGGACAGTACGGTAAGCGGCCGGTCGTCGCGGTAGCGGTGAGACTCGGCAAGCTGATTTTCCAGCACCATGAAGAATGCCCGTTCATTCGGCAGGCTGGTCAGCGGATCGGTCAACGCATTCGAAAGAGATCTTTCAAACGCCATTGAATTGCGAAAGATCGGAGCAACACGTTCGCCAATCGCATCAAGTAATTCCCTAGTCGATTCATCCTGAGTCACCGCAGATTCGGTAAAAAGCTGGTAGACGCCGAAAAGCTCGTTGTCCTCAAACAACGGTATCGCGATCGAATGACGAAACGCCTTGAGGCCCGCATTGCGGAGCAATTTGTCTTCCAAACCAATGTTCGTAGTGAATTCGAGTAAACGGCTCGAAAATGAACGGCCCGCGACTCCTTCGCCGATCCCAAGCTCGGTTTCCGGCAGAATTTCGAAGTTCTTTCCATCCGCCTGTGCGAGCTTTAACGTGAAATTGTCTTCATCGACCAAATATAGAACGCTGGCGGCGAAGGGGAAAATGTCCGCGGCCCGGCTGGAAATAAGGCGAAACATATCGGGCGGCTTTAGTGAAGTGCCGAAAAATTGATTCGCTTCATCGAGCGCATTTAGCTTGCTTTCTATAATGTTCGAATTGACCTGTTCCGACTCCCCTGATGGCACCTTGTCGCTGTGTCTTACGAATATTTTTTGCGATCGGTAAGAAATGATGCACAGGATCAAAAACGCGGACGCAACGCCAAGACAGCCGAGCAATTTTAAAATCCCGTCCAGCGTCGATGACGCGAGCAGGGAGGTCAGCGCCACTCCGGCAAGCCCGGACAAGCCAAAGATAAAGTGGAGCCGTTTCAGCCGCTTCATTTCCCGCACCGAAACATCGCTTGTGTCCGTGAATTTCATATCTCTTTGGAACGCAGGGTGAAAAATGGTGAGATGGATTCCTCGGAAGGAGGGCGAAGAAACCAAACTTGAAGATAGCTTTTTACCGGCATTCAAGTCAACACAATATTGATTTGATCCGGCGGGCAGAACCCATCTAAATGCGAGTATTTAAAATGTCGAAAAGCCTTATAAAAAAGTTGCGGCGGTGCGGAGAGATCTATTTATCCGGTATTTTTTTCGTCATAAACTCACTTTACGAAGGTCTATTCTGCCCGGAAACTCAATAAAAGAGCTCCTTTTGGGAAATATTCGTTAGAAAAATGATTATAAATATTTATGTAAAAGGCGTCTTTTTTTCATTTTTGAGTTGACTAACGGAATTTAGCTGACTATATTGTCGTTTGTTCCAAAATAAATTTGAGATTTGGAACAATACTGCTTAACGGCAGTTTCTAGTAAAAATAAGTAAACATATTCTTTGAAGAAGACAGGAGATCAATTTAAATGAGAAAAGTTATTGCACTTTCAACCCTTTTAGCATTGGGTGCTTTAGGAATGGCCTGCGGCGACGCCGCACCGGCTAACAACGCTGCAAACGTTAA